>JAIWOG010000137.1 GCA_020217035.1 Magnetospirillum sp.
TCACCGCCTGGACCGGGGTGCGCAACTACCAGGCCAGCAATTTCTTGAAGGCCATGGCGGTGGGCGACCGCTGCTTCTTTTACCATTCGGTGGACGAGAAGCGCATTGTCGGCATCGTCGAGGTGGTCAAGGAAGCCTATACGGATCCCACCGCCGACGATCCACGCTGGGTGTGCCCGGACTTGAAGGCGGTCTGTCCGGTGGTCACCCCGGTGACGCTGGCCCAGATCAAGGCCGATCCGCGGCTGGCCGAGCTGCCGCTGATCCGCCAGTCTCGGCTGTCGGTGATGCCCATCGACGATTTGTCCTGGGGCATCATCTGCGGCATGGCCGGGGTGGCTATTTGAGGATGGCTTGTTCGCGCAAGGCGCCGAAGATGGCTTGATCAAGGATATGAGCAACATGATGGGGGCCAAACGTGCGGAAACGTTGGTTGTAGATCAGGTTGTCATAGGTCGAGCCACGGCGTTCCGTGTGGTCTGGAAAGCGCAGATACGCTTCGAGATGCTTGTCGAGTATCTGCGTCTGCAGGGCTGTGCCGTGTTGCAGTCCTGGGGTTTGCGGAGCCGGGTATTTGCCGGTGCTGGCCCATTGACGCAGCAGCTTGACAGCAGCGTGGATCGCCAATCGCTCGTTGATGTCGATGACTTCCTTGGTCGCCATCAGGCGTGCATCTATGTCGCCGGCTTGGAAAGCCTGTAGGTCGGCGATCCGGTAGGCATCAGACACCGGCTTGAGCTTGCGGATCCAAAAAACCTGGTAAGCGATATATTTAACTGGATGAACCCCTTTCGGCTGCCCTTCTTCCAGGCGAAGAACATCGCGGCGCCAGCGGCGGATAGCGTCAAGGGTGACGGCCATGGATAAGCGGGCTTGAATGTTTAATTCAGCCAAGCTGCTTTCCAAGATAAGCCGCAACGACTGGGCCAAAGTCCAAATGAGTTCTTCGTCCTTGACGGCAACCGATGCGTCGTCGGGCATTATAAAAAATCTCTCTTTAAGGGAGGCTGGAGGTAAAAAAATCAACCCAGATCGTCAGGGATCAAATGGGCGACTTTCTCATCGGATTTAGCCAGGGAATTCAGGACCTCGCAGGCGTCGGAAAAGGTGATGCCGGAATTTGGCGGCTCGCCGCACCGATCATGCCCAGCTTCCAAAGTCGCGGCGGCCAACTTGCGCAACGTTTCCGAATCCGCTGGGGTCCAGGCTTGATCGCTGGGTGTCGGATAGCGCATTGTGCTGAGCCTCGGTTCGTTTGTAGTCTGACGTTCGGGGGCGGATGAAAGCATCGCTCGGCGCCAAGCGTCAAACGCAAAATTAATCAGGGTTCATTATGCTATATAATGGGACTCAATGTCAAGGACATGCCCAATTTGTAGAGAGCGCACCGTGATCCTTTGTTCCCTTGACGAATTGGGCGACCCCGGCGCCAAGGGGCCGTTCGTCGTCACCCTGGACGGCGAGGCCCGTAAAATCTTCCTGATCCGCTATGACGGGCAGGTGCGGGCTTATTTGGATTCCTGCCCGCATCTGTTCGTGCCGCTGGAAATGGAAGACGACAAGTTCCTGGATTTGACCGGCTCCGAGATCATCTGCTCGGTGCACGGCGCCCGCTTCGATCCGCTGACCGGCGGCTGCGTGTGGGGGCCGTGTCGGGGGCGGCGGCTAAGTCCGGTGCCGGTGGCGGTGGTGGGCGGTCAGGTGGTTATGGAAAACCCCTAATCATTACATTGTCATGTCACATCGTTGCGCGATTGTGACTTAAAAGAATCGGATCGTTGCGCGGCGGGGGTTGAGTCGGCGCTTGAATCTGACCATAATTCGCCAGCATCGGGGAAACTGTGCCGCGCCGCCCTGCAACGGGGAAAGGCGTCAACCAAACGAAACATAATATTTGGGAGACAACCTGACATGACCGAACTTTTTCCCGTTCCCGCCGATTTCGCCAAGCAGGCCCTGATCGACGAGAAGACCTACCAGGAATGGTATGATCGCTCGGTGAACGATCCGGATGGCTTCTGGGGCGAACACGGCAAGCGCTTGGATTGGATCAAGCCCTACACCAAGGTCAAGGAAGTCTCCTATTCGGGTGACGTCTCCATCAAGTGGTTCGCCGACGGCACCTTGAACGTCGCCGCCAACTGCCTGGACCGCCATCTGGAAAAGCGCGGCGACCAGACCGCCATCATCTGGGAAGGCGACGACCCGAACGAATCCAAGCACGTCACCTATCGTGAACTGCACGAACAGGTGTGCCGTCTGGCCAACGTGATGACCGACCTGGGCATCAAGAAGGGCGACCGCGTCACCATCTACCTGCCGATGATCGTCGAAGCCGCGGTGGCCATGCTGGCCTGCGCCCGCGTCGGCGCCATCCACTCCATCGTGTTCGGCGGCTTCTCGCCCGACGCCTTGGCCGGCCGCATCCAGGATTGCGACAGCTCGTTGGTGATCACCGCCGACGAAGGTCTGCGCGGCGGCCGCAAGGTGCCGTTGAAGGCCAACGTCGACAAGGCGCTGGAAACCTGCTGGTCGGTGAAGAACGTGCTGGTGGTCAAGCGTACCGGCGGCGCCATCCACATGGTGACCGGCCGCGACCATTGGTACGAAGACCTGACCGGCAAGGCCGCCGCCACCCACACCGCCGTGGAAATGAACGCCGAAGACCCGCTGTTCATCCTTTACACCTCGGGTTCGACCGGCAAGCCCAAGGGCGTGCTGCACACCACCGGCGGCTATCTGTGCTATGCCTCGATGACCCACCAATACGTCTTCGACTATCACGAAGGCGACATCTATTGGTGCACCGCCGACGTGGGTTGGGTCACCGGCCACTCGTACATCGTCTATGGCCCGCTGGCCAACGGCGCCATCACCTTGATGTTCGAAGGCATCCCCACCTATCCGGACGCCTCGCGCTTCTGGCAGGTGGTCGACAAGCACAAGGTCAACATCTTCTACACCGCGCCGACCGCCATCCGTTCGCTGATGCGCGAAGGCGAGGAAATCGTCAAGAAGACCAGCCGGGCGTCCTTGCGCCTGTTGGGTTCGGTGGGCGAGCCCATCAACCCGGAAGCCTGGCTGTGGTACCACCGCGTGGTCGGCGACGAGCGTTGTCCCATCGTCGACACCTGGTGGCAGACCGAAACCGGCGGCATCCTGATCACGCCGCTGCCGGGCGCCACCGCGTTGAAGCCCGGCTCGGCCACCCGCCCGTTCTTCGGTGTCAAGCCGGTGATGGTGGACGCCGAGGGCAAGGTGCTGGAAGGCGCCACCGAAGGCAATTTGTGCCTGGCCGAACCCGGTTGGCCCGGCCAGATGCGCACCATCTTCGGTGACCACAAGCGCTTCGGCGAAACCTACTTCTCGACCTATCCCGGTTACTACTTCACCGGTGACGGTGCGCGGCGTGACGCGGACGGCTATTACTGGATCACCGGCCGCGTCGATGACGTGATCAACGTGTCCGGTCACCGCATGGGCACCGCCGAGGTGGAATCCGCCCTGGTCGCCCATCCCAAGGTGGCCGAGGCCGCCGTGGTCGGCTATCCGCACGAGATCAAGGGCCAGGGCATCTATGCCTATGTCACCCTGATCCAGGGCGAAGAGCCGAGCGAGGACCTGCGCAAGGAACTGGTGGCCTGGGTCCGCAAGGAAATCGGCCCCATCGCCAGCCCTGACCTGATCCAGTGGTCGCCGGGCCTGCCCAAGACCCGTTCGGGCAAGATCATGCGCCGCATCCTGCGCAAGATCGCCGAGAACGAGTTCGGCAGCTTGGGCGACACCTCGACCCTGGCCGATCCGACCGTCGTCGACGACCTGATCGACAACCGCATGAACCGCGGCTAAGCCCGCGGCTTCGGGAAAGGCCCGCCGGTTCCGGCGGGCCTTTTTCTTTTGCCCCCCATTTCTTTTGCCCACTGGTGTTGGCGGGTCTTCATGCCTATCCTGATAAGGGACAGGAAGGAATACCCTGGTGATCGGAGAAATCGTGGCGGTGTTTGCGGGTGGTTTGGTTCTGGCCATGGGTGGTTTGGCCTTCTTTCAGCGTGACATGATCTACCATCCGGGGCGCGAGAAGGTGGCCCCCGCCGATGCCGGCGTTCCCGAGATGGTGCCGGTGACCATCCGCAGCCATGACGGCTTCATGAACACCGGCTGGTACGGGGCGCCGCGCGACCGCTTTCAACCCACCATCGTCTATTTCCATGGCAATGCCGGCACCGTGGCGCATCGCGCCCACAAGGCCCGGCTGTTCCTGGACGAAGGTTTCGGCGTGCTGCTGGTCGGCTATCGCGGCTATGGCGGCAATCCCGGTTCGCCGTCGGAAGAAGGGCTTTATTCCGATGCCCGTGCCGCACTTGGTTGGCTGATCAGTCGCGGCGTCCCCCAGGGGCAGATCGTGCTGTACGGCGAATCCCTGGGGACCGGCGTCGCCGTGCAGATGGCCACCGAACACGTCAACGTGGTCGGCGTGGTGCTGGAAGCGCCCTATACAAGGCTGCCCGACCTGGCCCCGGTCTACGTGCTGCCCGGCTTCGCCGAGATGGTCATGCTGGATCGTTTCGACAACCGGGCGAAGATCGGGCAGATCCGTTCGCCGCTGCTGATCTTGCACGGACAGCAGGACGGGGTGGTGCCGGTGGACATGGGGCGCGAGTTGAAGGAACGTGCCCGCATGGGGGTGGAAGCCCATTTCATCGCCGCCGCCGGCCATAACGACCTTTACAGCCACGGTGCCGGCCAACTGGTCGCCGACTTCATCCGCAAGCAATTGGAGCCCTAGGTCATGTCGGCGTTGCTGGCCAGTTTCCTGCTGGTGTTCGGCTCGTTGTTCCCCATCGTCAACCCGCCGGGCAGCGCCTTCATGTTCCTGGCCCATACCCGAACCCTCAGCCGCGCCCAGCGGGCCGAGTTGGCGGCGCGGGTGGCGGTCTACGCCTTCCTGATCGTCATCGGATCGCTTTATATCGGTTCGGCGGTGTTGGGATTGTTCGGGGTGTCGCTGCCGGCGCTCAGGGTCGGCGGCGGCCTGGTCATCGCCGTGGCCGGCTGGCGCCTGTTGAACGCCAAGGAAGGCGCCACCGATGGCGACATCGAGATCGGCGACGCCCCCGAACGTCTGCGTTCGGCCGCTTTCTATCCGCTGACCATGCCGCTGACCACCGGGCCGGGTACCATCGCGGTGACCATCGCGCTTGGCACCGGCCATCCCTTTGGCAGCGAGATGCTGTCCCTGGCCACCCTGGGCGGTCTGTTGGCGGTGCTGTCCATCAGCGCCTTGATCTATGCCTGCTTCCGCTTCGCCGACCGCATGGAGGGCCTGCTGGGCCGGGCGCTGACCGACGCCATGATGCGGCTGTTCGCGCTGCTGCTGTTGTGTATCGGCGTGGAAATCATCTGGCGCGGCGTCGCCGAGATGGTGCGTAGCCTGCAATAAAAAGGGCGTCCTGTTGCCAGGACGCCCTTCTTGTTCGTGGTCGCTTAAACCAGGCTGTCGCAGAACTTCTTGATGCGTTCGCAAGCCTTGGTCAAAGCCTCGGTCGAGGTGGCGTAGGAAATGCGGAAATAAGGCGACAGGCCGAAAGCCTCGCCCTGGACCACGGCGACGCCCTCGGCTTCCAGCAGGAAGGTGGCGAAGTCGGAATCGCTGTTGATCACCTTGCCGTCAGCGGTCTTCTTGCCGATGACGCCGGCGCAGGACGGATAGACGTAGAAGGCGCCTTCCGGAGTGCGGCAGGTGAGGCCCTTGCACTCGTTCAGCATCTTGACCACCAGGTCGCGCCGCGCCTTGAAGATGTCCTGGTTCTTCGGAATGAAGTCCTGGGTGCCGTTCAAGGCTTCGACGGCGGCGGCTTGCGACACGGTGGCGGTGTGGGTCACCGATTGCGACTGGATCATGTTGATGGCCTTGATCAGGGCCATCGGGCCGGCGGCATAGCCGACGCGCCAACCGGTCATCGCATAAGCCTTGGACACGCCGTTCATGGTCAGGGTGCGGTCATACAGCGCCGGCTCGACCTGGGCCGGGGTGCAGAACTTGAAGCCGTCATAGACCAGGTGTTCGTACATGTCGTCGGACATCACCCACACATGCGGGTGCTTGACCAGCACGTCGGTCAGCGCCTTCATCTCGTCCCAGGAATAGGCGGCGCCGGTGGGGTTGGAGGGCGAGTTCAGCACCAGCCACTTGGTCTTCGGCGTGATGGCGGCTTCCAGATCGGCCGGCTGCAGCTTGAAGCCCTTGTCTTCCGGGCAGGCGACGAACTTGGGCACGCCGCCGAACATCAGGGCGATGTCCGGATACGACACCCAGTACGGCGCCGGCACGATGACTTCGTCGCCGGGATTGATGGTGGCCATGAAGGCGTTGAAGATCACGCCCTTGCCGCCGACGCCGACGGTCACCTGGTCGGCGGTGTAATCCAGCCCGTTCTCGCGCTTGAACTTGGCGACGATGGCCTTGCGCAATTCGACGGTGCCGGCGGGCGGGCCGTATTTGGTGGCGCCCTTGTCCAGCGCCGCCTTGGCGGCGGCCTTGATGTTGTCGGGAGTGTCGAAATCGGGCTCGCCGGCGCCGAGGCCGATGACGTCGCGGCCGGCGGCCTTCAACTCGGCGGCCTTTTGCGTCACGGCGATGGTCGGAGACGGCTTGATGGCCGACAGCCTGTCAGCGATGAAGGGCATGGTTTTCCCCATGGAATGAGAAGAGAAAGTCAAGACGCCGAAATTACTTGCGGCGCACGGCCAGCGCAAGTGCGATCGCCAAGTCGCGGTGGCGGGGACGCGGTTGTTTTTTCCAAAACCACCCCGGCGGCGGCCCAATGTTCGTGGCCGTCGAAATTGATGCCGCGGGCCACCAATCGGCACCTCCATCCCGCCAGTCGGATGTCGTCGACGCAGTCGGCCATGCGTGACAGCCGGTCCTTCATGATGCAGCCGCCCTTGGCCTTGCTGCTGCCCATCAAGGTGCAACTGAACGCCACCATTCCCAGTTGGAACGACGAGGAGGGGATCATCATGGTGGTGCGCAGCCGTTCGACGTCGGCGGCGATCTTGGCCCAGCCATCGACGTTGCGTTTGACCTCGACGATGGCGTGAGGCGCCGGGCCGTCGCGGTACAACAGCAAGTCGGCCCGCCGCGTCGCTTCCACCCGGTGGGGCGCCGCCGCCGCGCGGCTGGTGTCGCGCAAAGCGTCGCTTAGGCGGAACTCGGGCCATACGGTCAAGGGGGCGCACCATTCCCACAAGGATTGTGCCACCGAAACGGTGATCAAATATTCCGGTGCCCAGGAAAAATATCCGCCGTTGCGGGTCCAGGCTGAATATGTGTGCCGAGCGTCCGCCACGCCCGCCAGCACGGCGTCAACGATTGCCGAGTTGGTGCCCGACTCCATCCAGTTTCCCCTTAAATTCGTAGTGACCATCAGTGAATGCATACAAAGGTTGCTGGCGTTGAGGCAAGAGAGAAACACACCTTTCGTTGCATCTGTTAAAAATAGTAACTAAAGGTTGTGCGCTCGCGCCATTCGGCAGGCTGTGCGTAGACTCAAGTATCCAATGGCGAGAAAATGCCCGCTATTCATTGACGTGGTTGCTTGTGAAGGGTTATCTTCGCTGCGCCGCAACATACCCCCGGTTGGAGGATCGCAAGATGGCCAGCAAGCAGTCAGAACAGCTTTTCGATTTCGACATCACCAAGTTCGTGGGCGATTTCAAGGTTCCCGGCGTCGACGTGGAAACCTTGGTGGGCAGCCAGCGCAAGAACATCGAAGCCCTGACCCAGGCCAACAAGCTGGCCTATGACGGTCTGCAGGCCGTTTTGAAGCGTCAGGTGGAAATCCTGCGTCAGACCATGGACGAAGTGGCCCAGGTGTCCAAGGATCTGGCCGAGCCGACCGCTCCCCAGGACAAGGCCGCCAAGCAGGCGGAACTGGCCAAGGAAGCCTTCGAACGGTCGCTGTCCAACATGCGCGAACTGGCCGAGATGATCGCCAAGGCCAACAACGAGGCTTTCGAATTGCTGAACAAGCGCTTCACCCAGAATCTGGATGAACTGCGCGACGTGTTCACCAAGGCCGCCAAGAAGTAATCCTGGCGCCTTGACGTTCGGCGGCCGCCTTTCCCTGGAAGGCGGCCGTTTTCGTTGGCGCCAAAGATGCGAATTCTGCGCATTAAAAAAAATCTAAGCTGTTTTGGTCGCCCCGATGGGGTAGCTTGCACCCGGTTCCCGCCTGGGGTAAGCAAAGCGAATGATCAAGATCAGCTCCCTGACCCATACCTATCCGGCCAGCCGCAAACAGCCGCCGCGCAAGGCGTTGGACGACCTTTCGCTGTCGGTGGGACAAGGCGAGTTCGCCATCCTGTCGGGACCCAACGGCTCGGGTAAGTCCACCTTGTTCCGCATCTTGTGCGGTCTGGCTTTGCCCAGCGCCGGCTCGGTCTCCATCGGCGGTTTCGACCTGTTCGCCCAACCGGCCGAGGTGCGGCGCATCCTGGGGGTGGTGTTCCAGAACCCGGCGGTGGACAAGCATCTGTCGGTGGCCGAGAACCTGCGCCTGCATGCCGACCTTTACGCCATCAAAGGCGCCGAGTTCACCCGCCGTCGCGACGACGCCCTGGCCTGGACCGACTTGGCGGACCGTCTGGACCAGAAGGTGGAAACGCTTTCCGGCGGCCTGGCCCGCCAGGTGGAATTGGCCAAGGTGCTGATGACCCGGCCGCAGGTCCTGCTGCTGGACGAGCCCACCACCGGCTTGGACCCGGCGTCGCGGCGTAATTTCCTGGACGCGCTGGTGCGCCTGCAGCGGCAATGGAAGATGACGGTGCTGATGACCAGCCACGTGTTTTCCGAGGCCGAGGACGTGGACCGCGTCGCCATCATGCGTGAAGGCAAACTGCTGGCCTATGACAGCCCGCAGACGTTGAAGGCGTTGATCGGCACCGAGATGGTGGTGGTTCAGCCCATGGGTGACGCCGAGGAACTGGCCGCGTCCTTGCGTTCGGAATTGGGCTTGGCGGTGCGCCGCCATGGCGACGAGTTGCGCCTGGAAGAGACCGAGAACGGCGCCGGCCTGCCCATGCTGGAAGGCATCCTGGATCGCTGGCGCGGTCAGATCAAATCCATCTCCATCAAACAGCCCGATCTGGAAGACGTGTTCGTCCACGTCACCGGCAAGGCGGTCCCCGAACACGCCGTCCACAAAGCGGAGGCACAGCGATGATCAACGTCGCCCTGTCCCTGGCCAAGCGGGAATTCGTCCGTTTCCTGCGCCAGCCCCAGCGCGTCATCGGCGCCGTCGCCCAGCCGCTGATGTTCTGGCTGTTCCTGGGGGCCGGCATGGGCACCAGCTTTCGTCCCGCCGGTTTGGCCCAAACCAGCTATCTGGAATATTTTTATCCCGGCGTCATGGTGATGATGCTGCTGTTCGCGTCCGTCTTCGCCTGCATCACCATCATCGAGGACCGCGACGCCGGCTTCCTGCAAGGGGTGCTGGTGGCCCCGGTCAGCCGCATGGGCATCGTGCTGGGCAAGGTGTTCGGCGCCACCGCCATCGCCTTGGTGCAGGTGTTGCTGTTCACCATCGCCGCTCCGTTCCTGGGGCTGACGCTGTCACCCTTCGGACTGGTGCTGTTGCTGCTGGGTTTCGTGCTGACCAGCGTCGGCTTCGCCGGCCTGGGCTTCCTGCTGGCCTGGGGGATGAAGTCCACCTCGGGTTTCCACGCCATCATGATGGTGTTCCTGATGCCGCTGTGGATGCTGTCGGGTGCGCTTTTCCCCATTTCCGGGGCGCCGGCTTGGATGAACGTGGTGATGCTGGTCAACCCAGTGTTCCACTCGCTGGAAATCATCCGGGCGCCGTTCTATGGCGACGGCTTGGCCCTGCTGGGCCAGTCGGGCTATCTGACCTCGCTGGCGGTGGTGATCGCCTGGGCCGGCTTGTCATTGCTGGGGTCGATGAAGCGGGTTTCCAAACGGGAAAAGGGCGCCTAGGCGCCC
>JAIWOG010000138.1 GCA_020217035.1 Magnetospirillum sp.
TTTTTTATTCTTCCGTATACTCAAGCAAGGGCGGTGTGTCGTCGCCGGGTGGTAGGGCCAAATCTTCGTCGCGATTTTTTGCCCGTGTTATCAGCCGGATGATGTCCTTGACCTCGTTGATAAGAGGCTTGGCGTTTTCAGCAAATTTTCCAGCATAAGTGGAAACCTCAACCAATATGCCGAAGACGTGGTCACTACGTGTCCCAGCTCTTTCGATTTCCTTTTCGAGCTCAATAATTTTATTGATTAGAGCGTTCTTTTTTTCTCGTCAATGTCAGATGATGTAATGATTATCTTTATTTTATCGACATGTTGCCGGAGGATGTTTTTTTCTGAGTCACGGAGTTTGGCCCATCCGACGAAATTGTTGTCGCCAGATGCAATGGCCGCCACTTTCTGAAATAATATATTTGATTTGTGTCTACCTATTATTGAAACCGCAGTATCTTCTGTTGTTGAGAAGACACTTTCAATTTGTTCCGTGTTAAAGGATGATATGTAATCTATATCTGGAGTGTATTCATCTGGGTAGTGTGTTGTTACCCATGCGGAAATACAAACGATGAATTCTTCAATAGACGACCTTCGGTCAACCTTGCTTGCGTAGGTCACTCTTTCGCGCAGCTTCTTGTAAAGTACCTCTAAACCTTGAGTGGGGTCAGGTGGTAACGAAGCAAGGATGCTGTCTAGGTCATTTAATTCAGGCATGACATTACCTCTGGTGACGCAACCAGAAGATAATAGTTCTGTGCTGGTGAATTCGCAATGCGTGCCTACTCTTTTGTAGGCGCCTTGTCCTGGACGCCTTCCAGCGCACCCAGCATCTCGGTGCGCTGGCCTTCGTCGGTGACCACCGTTTCCAAGGTGCTGTCCAGCCAGCTTTCGATGGTGCGCTTCATTTCCTCGTGGGTGCCGGCCAGGGGTGGTTCCTTGGCGACGCGCTTGGCCATGCCTTCCACCACCCAGGTCTGGCATTGGGTCCCCAGCACTTGGCGGTAACGGGCCGGGCCGAACTTGCCGTAGACGGTGAACAGGTAAAGCGTGAACTTGCGGATGTCGTCGCCCAAGACCGGCATCAGCAGCTTCAGCGCCGCCGGGCTGGTGGCCGCCACCAGTGACACCGCCTTGCGCATCTCGGCGGTGTCGTGGCCGGGGAACAAAGCCGCCATGCGCATCTTCTGGCAGACGTTCCACAGCACTTCGGCGTTGATGTTGTCGGATGCGGCGCTCATCAGGCGGTGGGCGTCGGACAGCAGCAGCGGCAACTTGCCGTCCACCAAGGCGCTTTCGGTGGCGTAGTCGGACAGCAGTTGGACCTTCAAGGGATCGCGGTACTCCAGCAGTTTTTCGCCCAAGGAATTGACCAGTTGCGGCGACAGCGTCGAATAAGCCGGGATCAGCGGCACTTGCCATTCATAGCGCAGCAAGTCGCGCATGGCGGCGTACAGCTTGTCGCCGGCGCTGGGCTGTGGCTTGCGGCGCACCGGCGCCGGCGGATCGGCCAGTCCCAGGCTCATGCCCAGGGAACGCCAGAAACCGATTTGCGGCTGGCGCAGCGGGCGGAACTTGGGGGCTTTCAGCCGCTTCTTGAAATAGCGCCGGGCGCAGGCGCGAACCACCAGGGCGACCACGTCGGAAAGCGTGCGGCCGCACCACAAGGGGTCTTCGTCGTTGGCCGGCAACTGGCGTTGCGGCGTGGTCAACACGTCCTTGAACAATTCGGGATTGGCCCGCAGCACCCGGAACGCCTGTTCCAGCAAGATGGGGTCGGCCATCACGTGGTCGTAGACTTTATCCTCGGGTACCAGGGCCAGGACCGGCATGGAATCCTTCAGGATGGCCGCCACTTCCCTGCGCAGCAAGGTGCGGATGGTCTCGACCGGTTGCGCGGGGGGAACCAGGGACGGCAGGGCGAGTGTGGGGGTGGCGACGGCACTCATGATCTTGTCCACACAATGGGGGGCAAGACCAAGATGAACCGATTTTAAACAGAATACAACAAATGGTGTTATTGTAAAAATTCGCAAACAATCAATAATAATTTGCGTCAAATTTTATTGATTTCATTCCAGCCAGCACACGCGGTTGCGGCCTTCCTGCTTGGCGCGGTAAAGCTGGCGGTCGGCTTCGGCGATCAGTCCGTCCAGTCCCTGCGTCGGGTCGCTGGCGACCCCGATGCTGGCGCTCAGGCTGATCGGCTTGCCGCCGAAATCCAACCGCATCTCGTTGATGCGGCTGCGCAGCCGATCGAAATAGGAATCGCGTTTGTCGGCGGACAGGTTGAAAGCCAGGACACAGAATTCCTCGCCGCCGAAACGGGCCACCAAATCAGTTTGGCGACAATCCGCTTGCAGCATCTTGGCCACGGCGATCAGGGCGGAATCGCCGGCCTCGTGGCCGTGGGTGTCGTTGATGGCCTTGAAATGGTCCAGGTCGATCAATCCCAGCGACACTTCGGCCTGCCCGCGCAGCGCGGCGGCGACCAGCGGCTGGGCCCGTTCGAAGAAGGCGCGGCGGTTGGGCACGCCGGTCAGGAAGTCGGTGGTGGCGGCGGCCTTCAACTGGTCCACCTGTTCCAGCAGGTCGATGTTCATGGCGATGCGGCAGAAGAATTCCTCGCGCAGGAACGGCTTGTTCAGGAAGTCGTTGGCGCCGCTTTTGATGAACTTGGCCGACAGCGTGCTGGACCCTGACGACGACACCCCCAGCACCGCCACCTGGTCACGCCGCCAGGTGCGGCGGATGGCCTTGATCAACTGGAAGCCGTCCATCACCGGCATGTGGTAGTCGGTGATCACCAGACGGATGTTGTCGGTGTCGGCCAGGCGTTGCAGGGCCTGTTCGCCGTTGGTGGCTTCCACCACCTGGAACTGGTACAGCGACAAAAGGTCGGCCATGTACTTGCGCGACGTGGTGGCGTCGTCCACCACCATGGCGCGGATGGTGCGGTTGTGGTCCAGGCGATGGACCAAGGACGCCAGGTAGTCCAGGCTGCTGGGATCGTCCTTGACCACATAGTCGATGACCCGCTTGGACAGAACCCGGTCGCGGGTGTCCTCGGAATAATTGCCGGTGAACACCACCGAAGGGATGGAGTGGGAAATGGCCAGGTCCACCACCTCGCCCTCGGGGCCGTCGGGCAGGAACAGATCCAGCAGCGCCATGAAGATTTCGTCGCGGCGTGTGGCCAGGATGGCGCGGGTCTCGGCGATCGAGGCGGCACCGATCACCTGAAATCCAGCCGCACGCAGTTTCGACGTCAGCACCGACAGGAAAAACTTGGAATCGTCGACGACAAGGATGGTTGTCATGGCTTGTGGCCAAGGCCCTTTCGACCGGATGCGCCCCTGTGCGGAATTTAACACAAGGGGGGGCGCGGCGACCAGAGGGCGCACAGGAGATTATTGCGCGGCGTGTGGTTCGCCTTCGGCGTCGAGGACCTCGGCGGTGGCTTCCTCGCCGTCGCCCAAGGACGCCGGCAGGATGCGCAAGGCGCTGGCGCCGAGCAAGGTGACCAGCAAGGCCAAGGCGAATCCGCCCAGGCCCAGCAGCACTTCCGCCAAGCTGGGGACATAGGACGCCACTTGGCCGTCAGCGAAGCTGGACGTCGTTTCCATGCCGGGGAACAAGGTCAGCGGGAAGGCTTGGCCACCGATCAGGATGACATAGATTTGCGCCATGCCGCCCAACGCCACCAGGATGGCGGCGGCTGCCAGCCGGTCGCGGCTGGCGTCGGGACGCAGCGTCAGGATCAGCGGCAGAACGCCGCCCAACCCCACTTGAACCGCCCAGAACAGCCAGGTGTGGATGCCGCCGTGCAGCAGGATGAAGGCTTCCACCGGACCACGGTCGGCCTGGTACAGCGCGGTGACGTGCTGGATGGCGACGAAGTACAGGTTGGCGGCGACGAACAGGCCCAGCAGGCGGCCTTTCTTGCGCAGCAATTCCAGCGACAACGGCCGGTCCAAGGCTTTGCTGGACCCCATCAGGAACAAGATGAACAGCGCCAGGCCGAAGGCGAAGGACATGGCGATGAACAAGGGCGCCATCACCGCGGCGTTGTAGGCGTCGCGCGCCATCAGGAAACCAAAGATCGACCCGGTACCGGTGGTCAGGACCAGCCGCCACAAGAAGGCGGTGATGGCGGCGGGTTTGTAGACCCGCTTCATGCGCCAGTCGATCATCGTCCACAGATAGAACCCGACCACGGCGAAGAAGCCGGAATACAAGATGACGTTCCAGGCGAAGATGGATTTGAAGTTGAAATGGGTCATGGCGACGATCAGCCGGTCGGGGCGTCCCAGGTCGAGGACCAGCACGGCCAGGCCGCCGGCCAGCAGGGCCATGGCCATCAAGGCCGACAGCCGGCCCAAGGGCTGGTAGACCTCGCGCCCGAACACCGAACCGATGGAGGCGACGTTCAGCGCCCCCGAAGCGGCGACGATCAGGAAGATGGCGAAGACATGCGGCATGCCCCACACCACCTGGTTGGTCATGCCGGTGACCCAGTGACCCTGATGTTCCATGTAGAGGACCGAGAGGCCGGCCACGGCGACGACGGCGCCCAGGGCGGCCACCAAGGTCAGCCAGCCCTTGGTCCAGGCGGGGATCGCCAAGTAATCGACGCGATGGGTGCTCATGGCCTAGATCCCCTGATAGCGGATGGCCGGCTCGACGCCCAGATCGGCGCGGATGCGGCTGGTGGCTTCCTTCGAGATTCGCTGGGAAATCTCGGATTTGGGGTCGTTCAAATCGCCGAACAGCATGGCGGCGCCCCCATCCTTGGAACACGCCTCGACGCAGGCCGGCTGGCCGCCGGCATCGATGCGGTGGACGCACAAAGTGCAGCTTTCGACGCAGCCCTTGCCGCGCGGATTGTGGTCCTTTTGCCCCGACTGGTCTTCGTGGGCGAAGGACCGCGCCTTGTAGGGGCAGGCCATCATGCAATAACGGCAGCCGATGCAGATGTGACGGTCCACCAGCACGATGCCGTCGGCCCGCTTCATGCTGGCCCCCGTCGGGCAGACGTCGACGCAAGGCGGCTTGGCGCAATGTTGGCACATGACCGGCAGCGAATGCTGGTGGCCGGTCTTGGGGTCCTTCACGTCCACCTTGCGGATGTATTGGGCGTCGGTGGCCGGGCGGTCCAAGGCGGGCAGCCCCATCTCGGTCTTGCAGGCGTCCACGCACGCCGTGCAGACGGAACCGCACTTACGGGTGTCGATCAGCAATCCCCAGCGGTTGGCGGCGCTGGCTGGCTGACCGGGGGCGCGGGCCTGGGCGGGCGGCGCGATCAGGGTCAGGCCAGGGGCGATGGCGACGGCGCCGATGGCCGCGGACTTCAGCAGGTCGCGCCGCGTGGTGTCATGGCTCATCGCTTGGCCTCCGCCTGCTGTTGCGGCGTTGTGGCGTGACAACTGAAGCAATCGATGCTGACCGCCGCGTATTCGTGGCAGGACGCGCAGAACTGGCCGGCCGCGTTGATCGGTTGGGCGTGGCCGTCCTTGACCTGGGCGTGGCAGGACACGCATTCCTTCAGGCTGTGCTTGGCCCCCCTGATCCCCTGGCGCATGGTGTCGTCGCGCTGGTGTTTCAGGAAGTCGAAATGATGCCGGCGCATGGTGGCCGGGTCCTCGACGCAATTGCCTTGCGCCTTGGGGAAGCTGGGGCCGGTTTCCCCGGCCCACGCCCCCGACACCATGGTCATCAGCCCCAGTACCAGGGCCAGCAGGACAGCCCGCACGCCCATGCCTATTCCCCCAAGCCCATCTGGATGTAGCCGGTGGGGCAGACATCGGCGCAGATGTGGCAGCCGATGCACTTGGAATAATCGGTCTGCACGTAGCGGCCGGTGGTGCGTTCGGACTTGGCCACCCGGCTGACCGCCGTCTGTGGGCAGAACACCACGCAATTGTCGCATTCGAAGCACAGGCCGCAGGACATGCAGCGCTTGGCCTCGTCGATCGCCTGGCTTTCGTCCAGCTTCAGCAGGCGTTCGGTGAAGTTGCCGATCACTTCGTCGGCGCCGATGTGGATCTCGCTGCGGTGACGGCGCGGATTGTGGGGGAAATGTCCCAGGAACAGGTCCTCGTGGGTGATGATCTCGTTGGCGCCGCGATCCTCGAAATTGTGCACGGCGAACTTGGCGCCGCTGGTGCCGCGGGTCGGCTGGCCGTCATATTCGGCCGGCGACAGGTTGGTCTCGCGCAGCTTGTTCAACAGTTTCCAATGCTGCACGTCCACCTTGGGGCGCTTGGACACTTCGCCGCTATCCAGGAACTCGGCGATGGAGGCCGCCGCCACCCGGCCGTGGCCGATGGCGGTGGTCAACAGATGCGGGCGGACCACGTCGCCGCCGACGAAATGCTTGGGCCGGCCGGGGATGCGCATGGTCTTGTCGGCGTTGATGAAGCCGTTGCCGTTATCCAGTTCGGGCAGACCTTCCAGGTCGCCCTTCTGGCCGATGGCGGCGACGATCAAGTCGGCCTCGATGACGAATTCGGTGCCGGCGATGGGTTCGGGGACCATGCCGTTCATGGTGCACTTGCACATTTTCAGGCCGGTGGCGCGGCCATCGGCGCCCTTCAAGACCTCCAGCGGCATGACGCCGCCCTTGATGTCGATGCCTTCGCGCTTGGCGTCGTCCACCTCGCGCTGGGCCGCCATCATCTTTTCCACCGGGAACAGGCTGGTCAGGGTGGTCTCGCAGCCTTCGCGCTTGGCGGCGCTCGCCACGTCGTGAGCGGCTTCGCCGAAGATCACGTGCTCGATACGATCCTGGGCCGACACTTCCTTGATATGGCCCAGACGGCGGGCGACGGAGGCCACGTCGATGGAGGTGTCGCCACCGCCGACGACGATGATGCGGCCGGTGACCGCCTGCAGCCGGCCTTCGTTGAAGGCTTTCAGGAAGGCGATGCCCGACACGCAGTTTGAGGTGCCTTCCCAGCCGGGAACCGGCAGGCCGCGGCCCTTGTGGGTGCCCACCCCCCAGAAGATGGCGTCGAAATCGGCTTCCAACTGGGCGATGGTGACGTCGCGGCCGACACGGGAATTGGTCTTGACGGTGACGCCCAGGTCGATGATGCGCTTGATTTCCGCGTCCAGCACGTCACGCGGCACGCGATAGCCGGGAATGCCGTAGCGCATGAAGCCGCCCAACTCGGCATTGGCTTCGAACAGGGTCACGGCGATGCCGCGACGGCGCAGTTGGAAGGCGGCCGACAATCCGGCCGGGCCGCCGCCGATGACGGCGACATGCTTGCCGGTCTCGGTCACGGCGGTGGGAAAGGCGGCGTTGTTCTCGATGGCCCAGTCGCCGACGAAATGTTCGACGGAATTGATGCCGACGTGTTCTTCCACCATGTTGCGGTTGCAGCCCTGCTCGCACGGCGCCGGGCAGACGCGGCCCATGATCGAGGGGAACGGGTTGGCGTCGGTCATCCGGGCGAAGGCGTATTGCTGCCAAGTGGTGTCGGCGGGCGGCTTTTCCATGCCGCGCGTGATGTCCAGCCAGCCGCGGATGTCGTGGCCCGACGGGCACGAGCCGGAACAGGGCGGCGTGCGCAGCACGTAGGTGGGGCACTTATGCGACCAGCCCGCCTGGAAGATGGCGTCGGTCCACTGCGGATAATCGGTGGCGCCATCCTTGTAGCGGCGGAAATTCTTGCCCTCGGTGATCGCCTTGGCGGTGGTCTTGGCCATGAAACCCTCTCCCTGAAACTGAATGTTTCTTCAGTCGTTTTTCAGTCGTTATTGCCGAGAACGATGGCGTTGCTCACCAATTGGTGAACAGAGACGATCATTTCCCGGTCGAACCCGTAAGTGGGCAGCACCTTGGTGAACTGCGCCTTGCAGATGGCGCAGATGGCGGCCATGTGGGTGACGCCTTCGCGCTTGACCACGTCGTTCAACGCTTCCATGCGCGGCTGCGACCCCTTGATGCGCACATCCATCAACTCGTCGGTCAGCAGGCCGCCGCCGCCGCCGCAACAGAACGTCTTTTCGCCGATGGTGTCGGGGTGCATGTCGACGAATTTCGGCACGCACGCCTTGATCACCTCGCGCGGGATGACGAACTGGCCGCCGGCGGAATCGCCCATGCGGCTGGCGCGGGCCACGTTGCACGAATCGTGGAAGGTCAGCACCATGCCGTCATTGCCGGACTTGTCCAGCCGGATGCCGCCGCGCTTGATCAGGTCATGGGTGAATTCCAGGATATGCTGCGGCCGGGGGTAGCGCGGATCCAGGAAGTCCATGGGGCCGATCAAGGTGTTCAGGAACGAATAGGCGACGCGCCAGGCATGGCCGCATTCGCCGAAGACGATGCGTTTGACGCCCAGTTCCAAGGCCGCCTCGCGGATGCGCATGGCGATCTTCTGCATCTGGTCGTAGGAGCCGATGAACATGGCGAAGTTGGCGGCTTCGGTGGCCTTGGTGGAAATGGTCCACGAGGTGCCGGCGGCGTGGAACACCTTGGCGTACCCCATCAGACCCAGGACATGCGGCTCGGCGAAGAAGTCGGCGGACGGCGTCACCAGCAGGATTTCTGCGCCTTCCTCGTCCACCGGCATGCGGATGTCCAGGCCGGTCTCGTCCTTCAGGTCTTCTTCCAGACCTTCCAAATTGTCGATCAAGGCCGGGCCGGGCAGGCCCAGATTGTTGCCGATCTTGTGGACCTTGCCGATGATCTCGTTGGCGTATTTATGGCCCTGGCCGATATTGTCCATGATATCGCGGGCCGCCATGGACACTTCGGCGGTGTCGATGCCGTAAGGGCAGAACACCGAGCAGCGGCGGCATTGCGAACATTGATGGAAGTAGTTGAACCATTCGTCCAACACCTCCTTGGTGAACTCGCGGGCGCCCACCAGCTTGCCCATGCCCATAGCACCCAGGGCCTTGCCAGCGGGGGTGAAATAGCGGCGGTAAACCGATCGGAACAGATCCTGGCGCGCCACCGGCATGTTCTTGGGGTCGCCGGTGCCCAGGAAGTAATGGCATTTGTCGGTGCAGGCGCCGCACTTGACGCAGATGTCCATGAACACCCGCAGGCTTTTGTACTTGCCCAGCAACTCGCCCATGCGGGCGATGCCCTTTTCCTGCCAATCGGGGACCAATTCGCCGGGGAAGCCCAGGGGCTCGTTGTGGGCGGGTGCGGCCACATAGGGCTTGGACTGTTCCATGGCGCCCGGTTGCAGGCGGGGGATGGTCCGTTCGGCGGGGTCGCCCATGGCGGGAATCTTGGTGTCGGCGGCCATGGGTCAGTTCCTCTCGCGTTCCAATTGGGCGGCCCAGGGCGCCAGATGGCGGCGCTCGCGCGGGTCGTCGGCCTGGTTGCGGGTGGGGCTGAAGAACACGCCAGGCGCATGCAACAGCTTGGAAAACGGGAAAACCAGCATCAGCAGGGCCACCAGGAACAGGTGCACGGCCAACAGGGGATCGGCAGGAAGCGCCCGGATGTCGAAGACCATCAGCCCCAGGAAAAAGCTTTTGACGGCGACGATGTCGGTATGCGCCACCATCTTCATCATCATGCCGCTGACACCGATGGCCAGCAGCAGCGCCAGCATCAGGTAATCGGACGGGCCGCTGATATAGGCGATGCGTTGGACGACGACGCGGCGGACCAGCAGCGCCGCCAGGCCGGCCAGCATGGCCAAGCCGCCATAGATTCCGAAGGGTTGCAGCCAGACGATGAGCGACCAGACCGGGGGCGCCCACACCGGTTCCAGGAAATAGCGCAGATGGCGGACCAGCACCAAGGCCAAGCCCAAGTGGAAGACCATGGCGAAAAGCCACAACGGCTTGTTGGCCTTCCACAGGCTTTCGAACAGCGTGACCTCGCGTCCCACCCTGAACGCCGCGCCGGCGGGCGTCAGCGGCGCCGGCGTGGTGGGGATCTTCAGCGGCGCGGGGGTGCGGGCGTATTGGGCCACCTTCAGGCCCACACCCACCACCAGCACGGCGAACGCCGCATAGAACAGAATGGCGAAAAAGGTCGTCACGTCATCCTCGGGTCTGCCGTCGGGACAAGTCCACCCGTTTGCCCGCGATCAACGGGCAGCCTGGTGTGTCACGGTTCTTGTTTCCGTCATGCCCGACTAGGCCGGGCATGACGGGAAAAGAGGGGCTTAGACGCAGCCGGTCGGCTTGGGCAGGCCGGCGATCTTGCACGCCTGCTTGCCAGGGCCATAGGGGAACAACTCGTAGAGGTACTTGTTGTTGCCCTTTTCCGGACCCATCTTCTTGGCGATGGCCTTGGTCAGAACGCGCACGGCCGGGGCGATCTGGTATTCGGCGTAATATTCGCGCAGGAAGTTGATGACTTCCCAATGTTCGGGGGACATGTCGATGCCCTCGTCCTTGGCGATCAGGCCGGCCAGGTCTTCGTTCCAGTCGTTGATGTTGACCAGGAAGCCCTCTTCGTCCGCCTCGACGGTCTTGCCGTTGGTTTCATAAGCCATCTGTTTTCACTCCCTCTTCTTGTTATCAAAGCCAAGCCTGGACGGTGGAATTCTCCGCCGCCAGGTCGACGAAGCCGTCGTAATCGACCACCCCGATGCCGGCGACCACGCCGGCGGCATCCAGGCCCCGCGCCTTCAAATCGGGACCCAGGACGAAAAGCTTAACCGAATTGGCGGCATCCGCCAGCTTCGGCGCCATGGCGGTGCCGGCCATGGCGGCGACCACCGCGTCTTCCATCAGCAGCACGCTGTCGCCTTCCAAGGCGTGGTCCAGGCAGGATTGCAGGCTGGACCGCTCGAACGGCGACTTGTTGACGGTGTGCAAGGTGCTCATGTCCATCTTCTCCCTTACGCCGTCATCACCACGTCCATCTCGCCCATCAGCTTGGCCATGTCGGCGCGGCTGATGACCTCGACGTCGACCAGCAGGTCGTCTTCGGTAAGGCCCCGTTCCTCCAGGCTTTCGCGCTCGACGAACAGTTTTTCGATGTCGTAGCCCTCCAGCGCCCGGTAGGTGGGCGAGAAGTTCTTCATGCCCAGATCCTTGGTGTCCTGGCCCTTCTTGATCTGGAAGACGCCGTCATCCAGGAAGGCCACGTGGACGTCCTGGTCGAAAGCCGCCGAAATCAGCACCATTTCCAGCACTTCCAGGGCATAGACGGTCCCATAGGGGGCCTTGCGGTTGACGAACATGAACTTCTTGACGATGCCGCCTTCGTATTCTTCTTCCATCTTAATCCCCCATCAATCGCCGAAGGTGACCAGGCGGTCGGACTGGATGCCGGCTTCGATCAGCTGGCCCAAGCCCGAGATGCGGAAACCCGGGGCCAGGCTGTCCTCGACGATGCCGCGGCGCATGCCGGCGGCGACGCAGACCACCAGGTCGACCTTGTGGTCCTCGGCCAGCTTCTGCCAGTTCTTGACCACGTTGCGGTCGTCCGATGGCGGGTCCGAATGCTTGGTCGCGTTCAGCACGCCGTCGTAATAGAAGAACACGCGGTAAATCTGGTGCCCCTTGTCGATGGCCGCCTTGGCGAAGCGATAGGCGGAATCCGATGCCTGGTGGTTATAGGGACCTTCGTTGACCAGAATGCCGAACTTCATGCGCCTTCCCCCTTAGAAGTGCAGATGGGCGGACTGGTTCAGGTTGGCACGGCCACCCCGCCAATTGTCCACGTGGTACTTGGTGAAGGGCAGCTCGGTCAGTTCGAAGAAGCGCGGCCAACCGATGCGTTCGATCCATTCGCCCATGCGTTCCCAAGCCCGGGCGTCGGCCTTGTAGGCGCCCAGGATCTTGCGCACCACTTCGGCGGCTTCCGGCCAACGCGGCGCGTTGTTGGGGATGCCGGCGGCCACCAGCTTGTGGAACATGGGCTTGGAACGGGTGGACGAATGCTTGCCGCCGACCCAGATGGCGATCTTGGAATTGACCGGGTCGTTGATCTGCATGGGCGGGCAGGGCGGATAGCAGGCGCCGCAGCACACGCACTTCTTTTCGTCCACTTCCAGGGACGGCTTGCCGTTGACCAGGGCGGGGCGGATGGCGGCCACCGGGCAACGGGCGATGACGGCGGGGCGTTCGCAGACGCCGGCCACCAGCTCGTGGTTGATCACCGGCGGCTTGGTGTGCTGGACGTTGATGGCGATGTCACCTTGGCCGCCGCAATTGATCTGGCAGCAGCTGGTGGTGATCTTGACGCGGTTGGGCATCTCCTCGTTCTTGAACTCGTCCACCAGCTGGTCCATCAGCGCCTTGACCACGCCCGAGGCGTCGGTGCCGGGGATGTCGCAGTGCAGCCAGCCCTGGGTGTGGCTGATGAAGCCCAC
>JAIWOG010000327.1 GCA_020217035.1 Magnetospirillum sp.
GGATGGGGCTAGGCGCGACCGCGCCGCGCGGCTTATGCCGCGGAAGGCGTCCTGCCGAAGGCGGGTTTCTCCCGCAAGTGTTTCGGAGAAACCCGCCCGCCGCCTGAGGGCGCCGGTGATCGGTCCCGATCACCGGGATATGGTGTCAGTACGCGCGGTCGATACAGAAGTCGATGACGTCGATCATCGCCTGCTTGATGGCGCCGTCGGGGAACAGGCGCAGGGCGTCACGCGCCACTTCGCCGTAATGGCGGGCCCGCGCGATGGTGTCGGCCAGGGTGCCGTGCTTTTCCATCAGGGCGAAGGCGCGTTCCAGGTCGCCTTCTTGCTGTTCCAGGCGTTCCACGGTGCGGCGCCAGAACTCGCGTTCCTCGTCGTCGCCGCGGCGGAAGGCCAGGATGATCGGCAGGGTGATCTTGCCTTCGCGGAAATCGTCGCCGACGGTCTTGCCCAGCACCGCCTGCTTGGCCGAATAATCCAGCACGTCGTCGATCAGCTGGAAGGCGATGCCCAAATTCAGGCCATAGGAATCCAGCGCCTCTTCCTCGGCCTTGGGGCGGTCGGCGACCACCGCGCCGATGCGGCAGGCGGCGGCGAACAGGGCGGCGGTCTTGGACCGGATGACTTCCAGATAGGCGTCTTCGCTGGTGTCGGTGTCGTTGGCGGTGATCAATTGCAGCACTTCGCCCTCGGCGATCACCGAGGAAGCGCGCGACAGGATGGCCAGCACCGCCAGCGAGCCGTCTTCCACCATCAGCTCGAACGAGCGCGAGAACAGGAAGTCGCCCACCAGCACGCTGGGCTTGTTGCCGAACAGCGCGTTGGCCGAGGCCTGGCCGCGCCGCAACTCGGATTCGTCGACCACGTCGTCGTGCAGCAAAGTGGCGGTGTGGATGAATTCCACGCAGGCCGCCAGCTTGACGTGACGGTCGCCGGTATGGCCCGCCAGCTTGGCCGAAGCCAGGGTCAGCACCGGGCGCAGGCGCTTGCCCCCCGACGCCACCAGATGGCCGGCCAGTTGCGGGATCAGTTCGACCGGGCTTTGCATGCGATCGACGATGGTGCGGTTGACCTTGTCCAGGTCGTCCTTGACCAGGGACACCAGGGTATCGAAGCTTTTGGCCTTCTTGGCCCGTTCTTCATCCAAGCTCACCACGACTGCCACTCGACCACTCCTGAATTCTGCGTGTTCCCTGCCGCAGGGTGAACATAGGCTTGCGGCGGAAAGGCGGTCAAGCTTACATCCGCAAGGAACTCATGCAAAAGGATGCTTCCCATGCCCGAGGGTGAGGATTATCCCACCACTTTGGACCATTTTCTGGGTGGCAGGTTGGCGTTGCGCCAACCGCGGACCGGTTATCGCGCCGGTTCCGACCCGGTGTTCCTGGCCGCCGCCGTTCCCGCCCAAGCGGGCGAGACGGTGCTGGATTTGGGCAGCGGTGTCGGCACTGCCGGGTTGTGCCTGCTGTCGCGGGTGGCGGGCATCCGCGTCACCGGGCTGGAAGTGCAAGCCCAATTGACCAGTCTGGCCGTGGCCAACGCCCAGGACAATGGCTTGGGCGAACGCTACCGAGTGATCCAGGGCTGTCTGGCCACCCGCCCGGCGGAACTGCGCGGTGTCACCTTCGACCATGTCGTCACCAACCCGCCGTGGTACGAGCCCGGCACCATTCAGGCGCCCCGGGCCGACAGCAAGGCCATCGGCCATTTGGAGGGCGAGGCCGATCTGGGCACCTGGCTGAAGGCGGCGGTCAAGTATTTGCGGCCCAAGGGGCGGCTGTGGCTGATCCACCGCGCCGACCATCTGGGGCGTATCCTGGCCGGTCTGGACGGCTTGACGGTGGGCGAGGTGCGGGTGGTGCCCATCTGGCCGAAAAACAATCGCGCCGCCACCCGGGTTCTGGTGACGGCGCGAAAGGATTCGAAGGCGCCCTTGGAAATCCTGCCCGGTCTGGTCGCCCATCACGACGACGGGTCCTACACCGACCAGGCCCAGGCCATCCTGCGCGACGCGCTGGCGTGGGAGATAAGCCCGCACGCCGTCTGAGGGCTTCGGTGATCGGTTCCGATCGCCGAGACATGCTATTAGTGGCTGAGCAGCACCGGGATGTCGGCGTGCGACAGCACGTGACGGGTGACGCCGCCCAGGATCAACTGACGCAGGCGCGAATGGGTGTAGGCCCCCATCACCAGCATGTCGGCGGCGGCGTCCTTGCAGGCATCCAGCACCGCCATGCCGGCATTGCCGCCGGCGGGGACGTCGCGGTGCTGGGCGGTGACGCCGTGCCAGCCCAGGAAGGCCACCAACTCGTCGGCGCAGGCCAGGGAATCGTGTTCGTTGACGGTCAGCACCGTCACCGCATCGGCCTTTTCCAGGATGGGCAAGGCGCTAGCCACGGCGCGGCCCGATTCGGCGCTGCCGTTCCAGGCCACCACCACCCGCTTGCCCAAGGTTCCGGGCATGGCGGCGGGGGCCAGCAACAGCGGCCGGCCGCTGTCCAAAAGCGCCGCGTTCAGCGACAGACCCGACGAATCGTCCAGCCCGGTGCCGGCGTGGCCCATCACCACCAGGTCGGCGACGCGGCCCTTGTGGGCGATCACTTCTTCCTCGCGCCCCACCACTTCCAGCCAGCGGGTGGTGACGGTCTCGGCGGGCGGCGCCGCCTGTTCGGCGACGGCGTGGCGGCCACGCAGGTCGTCATAAACGGCCCGCACCGCGGCGGCGGCGTCACGACCCTGCTTTTCTGCGGTGTTCAGCATTTCCTCGACCATGGCGCCGGACATGCCTTCGCCGATCAGCGGCACCGCCGAGGTGGGGTCGGGGCGCACATGCAGGGCGGTGACGTGGGCACCGAAGGAAGCGGCCAGCCGGAACGCGGCCTCGAGGGGGGCCAGGGCCGCCTGGGCGTCGCCCACGGGGGCCAGGATGGTCTTGATGGTGGACATGGCTTTACTCCCCTTGGAAACCGTTCCGATAATTATGCCCCCATGGGGCTACAAGCACAACGCGGCTCGGCCCGATGCCAGGGCTGCGTCTTTTGATCCCCCGGTGTCGATTTTCGTCCAGGTCATCGGGCCAAGGTCGATCTGCAATTGCTGGCGCAGCACCTCGACGGTGGCGTCCGACACATTGCCTTGGCGGCCTTCGATGCGTTGGGCGGCGATGTCCGGTTCCGTCCACAGCCACAATCCGTTGAAGGGCACGCCGGCCTGGCGGGCGACATCCTCGATGGCGGCGCGTTGTTCGGGTTTGGCGAAGACGGCGTCGGCGACCACCGAATGGCCGTCGCGCAGCAGCTTCAGGCAGGTGTCGTAAAGCTTGGCGTAGGTCTGGCGGCCGGTTTCCCGGTCATAAGCCTGGGGTGGCAGCTTTTCCAACAAAGGCACGCCCATGATCTGCTTGCGCAACGCGTCGGTCCTGACCACCGCGGCGCCGGGGACGGCCAGGAATGGCGCCAGTTCGCGGCCCATGCGCGACTTGCCGCTGCCCGACAAGCCGCCCACCGCCAGCAGGCGTGGCGCCGGCGGCGAAACGTAGGCCAAGGCGGCGTCCAGATAGGCATTGGCGGAAGCGGCCTGTCCCATGGTGGCGGCCACATGGGCGCGGATGACCGCCCGCGTCGACAGCAGCAGGGGCAGCAAGGCCACCGCCTGGTATTCGCCTGACAGGTCCAGATAATGGTTCATGGCATGGCTGGCCAGATCGCGATGGCCACGATGATCCAGGTCCATCAGCAGGAAGGCCAGGTCGTAGAAGGTGTCGACGCAGGCGAAGTCGTCGGAAAACTCGATGGCGTCGAAGGGCAGGGGGCGCCCCTGATACAGGCAGATGTTACCGCAATGCAGATCGCCATGGCAGCGCCGCACCTTGCCCTGTTGGCGGCGCTCCTCCAGCAGCGGGGTCAGCCGCTCCAGCCGGTCCAGGGCGGCTTGGGTTGCTTGTTCGGCCCGCGCCGGGGCCAGGATGGCGGTCAGCCCGGCCATGGTGGCGGCGTTGGTCTCGATCACGCGGCGCAGGCCGCCCGCGCCGCCCTTGTCGGCACGGATGGGGGCCAGGCGGTGCAGGTTCCAGGCGGCTTCCGCCACGCCCTGGATCAGACGGCGGTCCACCTTGCCGGCCTCCAGCAACGCCGACAGCAGGTTGTCCTGCTCGAAGCGTTGCATTTCCACCAGCCACTCCACCACCGTGCCGTCGCCGCCCAATCGCAACCCGCCCTGCGGGGCGCGGGTCACCGGCACCACGCCCAGATACAGTTCGCCGGCGGCGATGCGGTTGACCTCGATTTCGTTCAGGCAGGCGGCGTGGCGCTGTTCCAGGCGGGAAAAGTCCAGGAACGGCAAGGTCACCGCCTTCTTCAGCTTCCAGGCCCGGTCGCCGGCCAGGAACAGCACCGAGATATGGGTCTCGATCCTGAGCGGGACATGGCCGCCATGGGTGGTGGGATCGGCAAGGAAGGCCAGGATTTCCGCTTGGCTCATGACAGCTTCCCCAACAGGTGGTCGGCCAGACGCGGCAGGGCGTCGTGGACGTGGTCCAGGCGGGCGATGGCGGAACGGTCGAACCAACCGAAGGCGCAAGCGTCGCTGGCGGCGGCGCCGTCGCCCGCCAGCCAGCGGCATTCCACCACCAGGATCAGGAAGTGGTTGCGCACCAAGCCGCGCTCGTCGCGCGAAACCATGTCGAAGCTGTCGATCAGCTTTCCGGCCTGTGCGCGGATGCCGGTTTCCTCGAACAATTCTCGCTCGGCCGCCCGGGCCGGGCTTTCCCCCAACTCGATCAGCCCGCCGGGCAGGCCCCAGCGGCGCGGCGGGCTTTCCTTGTCGCGTTGCACCAGCGCCAAACGGCCGTCGCGGACCAGCGCGGCCAGGATGGCGGGCAGGGGATGGGACGGGTAGTCGCGGCTCATGGGGCCAGTATAGCAAGCTTGCTGGCGGGCGTGGCGAGTCATATGGTCATGGGTGCCAACCTTCGGATAGGGCCTATCGTGTTTGCCAGACTGAGCCAGCGACTTTCCACCCGGGTGGCGGCGGCCACCTCGGCGCTGGCGCTGTTCTTCGTGGTCTGCACCGGCATCGGCGCCTGGGCGGTGGCGTCGGGGATGATGCGGGCCCAGGCGGCGCGTCAGGTGGCGGAACTGGCCCGGGCGCAGGCGGCGCATGCCGCCAGCCTGCTGGACTTCGCCGTTGTCCAGGTGTCGCCGCGCATTCTGCCGGTCGGTGGCGTCGAACGTCTGAGACTTGGCGGCGTCGAAGTCGAAATCAGGGGGCTTGACGTCTCCAATCCTGGCGACTGGAGCAAGTCCGCCGCCATCCTGGGCAATCCGGTCGGGCGTCTGGTCGCCGAGCAGGGGGGGCGCGTGGAATTCCTGCTGCCGGCCAGGGAAGGCGCCGCCGCCGTGGAAATGGCGGTGACGTTGTCCGCGCTGGCGGCTCCCTTGGCCGACGGCGGCAACGGCGAAGTGCTGATCCGGGTTGGCGGCCAGAATGCGCATGCCGCCATCGGGACGCCACCCTCGGCCGATTGGCAGGTGGCCGAAGCGGAAGTCGTCTTGCCGCAGGGCTTTGGGCGTGGCCAATTGCTGGTGCGGGCGGGAATCGGCGGCGATTCCCTGGACCTGCCCTTGGGGCGCTACGCCCTGGTGTTGTCGCTGATGGGGGCGGTGGCCATCGCCTTGGTGCTGGCCCTGGCGGTGGTGACAAGCCGTCGTCTGACCCACACGCTTTCCGGTTTGGCCGACGCGGCGTCGGCGTTCCAATTCGACGCCGGTGCCACCGCTGGGGCGGGCGGGCGCTTCCACGTGGACGGCGACGACGAGATCGCCCGTCTGGGCAAGGCTTTCGCCGGCATGGTCGAACGTCTGGAAAGCGCCTATCGCGACCTGGATCGGCGGAGCCAGGCATTGCTGACCAACGCCGAGCGCGTCGCCCAGGTGGGTAGCGCCATTTGGCAGCCGGGACAAAGCCACCAGCAATGGTCCGATCAGTTCCACGCCATCCTGGGTCTTTCTCCCGCCGACGTGGTGCCCAGCCGTCAGGTGTTCTTCGACCGGGTCCATCCCGACGACCGGCCGCGTCTGGCCCAAGTGATGGCCGACGCGCTGCAGCCGGGATCGGGCCGGGTGGTGATGGATTTCCGCATCATCCGTGGCGACGGCGTCGAACGGGTGGCGCAGTTCCGCGCCGAGGTCGCCCGCGACGTCGACGGCACCCCGGTTCGCGTCGACGCCACGCTTCAGGACATCACCGAGCGCAAGCGCATGGAGGAACAGTTGGACGGCGTGGTCCGCGACCTGAAGCGGTCGAACGAGGAACTGGAACAATTCGCCTATGTGGCGTCGCACGATCTGCGCCAGCCCCTGCGCACCGTGCGGTCCTATCTCAGCCTGATCGAGGATTCCATCGAGGACAAGCTGGACGACGAAACCCGGGAATTCATGGATTTCATCCGCGACGGCGTCAAGCGCATGGACAGCCTGATCACCGACCTTCTGGCCTATTCCCGCGTCGGCCGTCGCGTCGCCGACGGCCCCATCGATTCGGGGCGCATGGTGGATTTGTCCTTGTTGGACTTGCAGGCCGAGATCGACGAGACCCACGCCCAGATCCGGGTGCCCGCCACCTTGCCGGTGATCGAAGGCGATGCCGGCGAAATGACCCGGCTGTTCCAGAACCTGATCGGCAACGCCCTGAAATATCGCAAGCCGGAGCAGGTGCCGCAGATCGTGCTGAATTGCGCCGATCAAGGGCTGCAATGGGAATTCAGCGTCGCCGACAACGGCATCGGCATCGCCCCCGAACATCGTGAACGGGCCTTCGGCATTTTCCAGCGCCTGCACGGCCGCCACGAATACGAGGGAACCGGCATCGGCCTGGCCATCTGCCGCAAGATCGTCGAGCGCCAAGGCGGGCTGATCTGGTGCGAGGGCAACAGCCAAGGCGGCGCCACCTTCCGCTTCACCTGGCCGAAGATGCGCCGTTCGGCGGTTTCCCTGGCCGGCGGCAACTTAACGCTTGCGGGGCATGGGGATTTCATCGACCCTGAAGGCCATCGGGAAGACGGGCGATGAACAAAGTACAGGGCAACTATCACATCCTGCTGGTCGAAGACGACCTGGCTGACGCCGGGTTGGTGCGCATCGCGTTGCGCAAGGGGCGCCATCCGGTGACCCTGCATCACGCCAAGGATCACACCGAGGCTTTCGGTTTCCTGCGCCGCATCGGCAACGCCTTCGCCGAGGCGCCGCGTCCGCACTTGATATTCCTCGACCTCAACCTGCCCGGCCGCTCGGGCCATGAAATCCTGCAGGAAATCAAAGGCGATCCCAATCTGTGCGGCATTCCGGTGATCATCTTGTCGACGTCCGAAGCGGAACGCGACGTGGTGCGCAGCTATCACCTGGGCGCTAATTCCTTCGTCAGCAAGCCCATGGATGCCGACGACTTCACCCATCACATCCACACCATGGAAACCTATTGGTTCGACGTGGTGCGGCTGCCGGCCGGGCCATGAACGCCATCCGGGTCCTGCTGCTGGAAGACGATCCGGCCGATGCCCGGCTGGTCGACCTGATGCTGCGCAAGGCGCCGCGCACGGCGTTTTCGGTGGAAATCTGCTCGCGCCTTGGCCAAGCCCTGGAACGTGTCGCCCAGGGCGGCTTCAACGTGGTGCTGGCCGACCTGTCGCTGCCCGATTCCTCGGGTCTGGAAACCCTGAAGGCGCTGACCGACGCCGCCCCCGACGTCGCCGTGGTGGTGCTGACCGGCAACGACGACGATTCTCAGGCCATCGACGCCCTGAAGCACGGCGCCCAGGATTACCTGGTCAAGGGCCGCGACGACGGCTTCATTCTGTCCCGCGTGGTGCGTTACGCGGTGGAACGCAAGAACGCCGAACAGGCCCTGCGCGAAGCCCGCGACAAGGCGGAACAGGCGGCGCAGGCCAAGTCCCTGTTCCTGGCCACCGTCGGCCACGAGATCAGGACGCCGCTGAACGGCATCCTGGGGATGGCGCGGCTGCTGCTGGACACCCCCTTGGACCAACGCCAGAAGGTGTTCGCCGAGACCGTGGTGTCGTCGGGCGAATTGCTGCTGGGGCTGGTCAACGACATCCTGGATTTCTCGCGCCTGGAAGCCGAGGGGCTGACCCTGGAAAGCACCGCCTTCGACCTGCTGAACATGGTCGAGGACATTCGCCTGCTGATGGCGCCGCGTGCCGCCGACAAGGGGCTGACCCTGGGCTGCCGTTTCCCGCCCGAGGTTCGCCGCGACGTGGTCGGCGACCCGCTTCGCCTGCGCCAAGTTCTGCTGAACCTGGTGGGCAACGCCATCAAGTTCACCGACCATGGCTCGGTGATGATCCAGGTCGAGACGGTGGACCCTGAAGGCGCGATGCGCATTTCGGTGTCCGACACTGGCATCGGTATCCCCGAGGACGCCCGCGACATCCTGTTCAACGAGTTCAGCCAGGCCGATTCGTCGGTGGCGCGGCGCTATGGCGGCGCTGGGCTGGGCCTGGCCATCTGCAAGCGTCTGGTCACCCTGATGGGCGGCACCATCGGGTTCGAAAGCCAGCCGGGCCAAGGCACCTGCTTCTGGTTCCAGCTTCCCTTGGGCGACCCCGCCACCCTGTCGGTGCCCGCCGTCGCCACCGAGGCCGAAACCCAGGCACTGCGGCCCCATGACGTGCTGCTGGTGGACGACAACGCGGTGAACCTGCAGGTGGCGTCGGGTTTGCTGGAACGCCACGGCCATCACGTGGTCACCGCCGCCGACGGCCCCACCGCCTTGGATATGGCCCGCCAGAAGCGCTTCGACCTGGTGCTGCTGGACCGTCACATGCCCGACATGGACGGGCTGGAAGTGGCGCGGCGGCTGCGGGCGCTTCCCGGCGCCGATCCCGACCAGCACATCTGGCTGTTGACCGCCAATCCGGTGGAACAAGATGTCCGCGCCTGGCGCGAGGCCGGCATCGACGGATGTCTGGCCAAACCGTTCCGAGTCGAGGAAGTGGCCGGAATCCTGAGCGGAACCCGCCAATCCGCCGCCCGCGCCGCCGCCAGTGGCCCGGCCCTGGTCAATCTGCCCGACCTGCTGGCCGACGTGCGTGACCTGGGACACGAGCGCATGCGCGGATTGGTGGATCTGTTCGGCAAGTCTTCGGTTCAGGATTTGGAAACCGCCATGATCCGCGCCGCCGCCGGCGATCTGGAAGGCTTGGGGCCGACGGTGCACCGCTTGGCCTCGGCGGCGGCCAGCCTGCATCTGGTGGCCCTGGCCGCCCGCTGCCGGGCCATCGAGAACGCCGCCCGCGCCCGTGACGGCAAGGCCCTGGACCTGGCCCAGGATTTGGGTGAATTGTGGGAACGGTCGTTGAAGGCGCTGAACGAGATGGTGGTCTAGGGCGTCCCGCTGCGCCAGAGTGACGGTTTACCGGACCGGCAGCAGGGACGTCACCCGAACGCGGTTCAGCGTTCGCGGAACGCTTCGTGTTTCAACTTCATCACCGGTTTCAACAGGTATCGCATCACCGTGCGGTCGCCGGTGTGGATTTCCACGCTGGCGACCATGCCCGGGGTGATGGTGCGTTTGTCCGATTCGTCGCCCAGATAGGCTTTGTCGGTGGTCACCAGCACACGATAGAACGGCTGGTTGTCGGGGCTGATGGTGGTGTCGGGGGCGACCAGCGACACCACGCCCTCGAGACCGCCATAGACCACGTAATCATAGGCCGACAGTTTCACCGTGGCGGCTTGGCCGGCCTGGACGTAGCCACGGTCCATGGGCGACAGCTTGGCTTCGATCAACAGGCGTTCGTGCAGCGGCACGATTTCCATGATCGGGTCGCCGGGACGGATGACGCCGCCGATGGTGTTGGCCTTCAGGTTCTTGACGATGCCGTCGGTGGGGCTGGTGATCTGGGTCCGTTGCTGCTGGTCCGACGCCTGGGTCAGCAATTCGGTGGTCCTCGCGATGTTCAATTCGGCCTCGGCCAGTTCGCCTT
>JAIWOG010000001.1 GCA_020217035.1 Magnetospirillum sp.
GGGTGGCGCGGGCCAGATTGGCCTGTTCCAGCTCGATGCGGCTTTTCGCCTCGGTGGCGGCGGCCTGGGCGCGGGGAATGCCGGCCCGCACCGATTCGATCTGGCCTTCCAGATCCTCGACCTGGGATTCCAGTTGCACGTGTTCCATCTTGGCGGTCAGGCCCGACTTCATCAAATCGGTGGACATGGCCAGACGCTGGCGGGCCAGGCGCAGGCTGCCGGCCAAGGCCCGCTGGCGGGTTTCCAGTTCCTCGACTTCCAGCATCTTCTGCCGGGCCTGGTCCTGCAACACCGTCATGTTGCTGCGGTTGGCCTGGCGGCGGGCGTCGAAATTGCGTTGTTCGGCCCGCATCAGGGTGGGTTGGCGGGCGGATTCCGCCTCGGGGAAGACGACCTGCGCCGCTCCCGACAATTCCGCCCGCAACCGCGCCGCCTGCAAGACCAAGCCGTCCAGGCGCACCTGCAGTTCCTCGCGGTTCATGGCCACCGCCGACAGGTCCAGTTGCAGCAGCGGCGTCCCTTCCTTCACCTCTTGGCCTTCGGTGACCGTGATGTCGCGGATGACGCCGCCTTCCAGGTGCTGGATGACCTTGACTTTGCCTTCCGGGACCACTTCGCCCTCGGCGATGGCGACCTCGTCCAGACGCGCCACGTTGGCCCAGACGACGAACAGCGCCACCGCCGCCATGGTCAGCCGGGCCAGCGGCCGCCAGGTGGGCAGCGGGTAATGGTCGGCCAGCGAGGCCAGGCGGCCATCGCTCCGACCAAGGGGTGGCATGTTGCCGCCAGGAAGCAGGCCGCGCCAAAGCGCCCGCAGCCATTCGCCGGCACCTTGGGGCCGGGGCCGTGCCGGGTCGGGACCCAGCCAGCGCAACAGGGCCTTCAGGTGGTCCAGCAATTCCCGAACCTGCGGGTTCATGACTGGCCTCCACCTGGCGAAGGGACGGGGCGGGGCGGGAACAGCCGTGGCAGCATCTCGGAGGCCGGGCCACAGGCCGCCAGCTTGCCACGCTCCAGCACCACCACGTCGCGGCAGGCCGGCAACAGCACGCCGGAATGGGTGACCACCACCACCGTCCGCGTCCGCGCCAGATGGGTCAAGGCGTTGCGCAGGTCTTCCTCGGCCTGGCGGTCCAGGCTGGCCGACGGTTCGTCCAGCAGCAGCAGCGCCGGGTCGCCCACCAGGGCGCGGGCGATGGCGATGCGCTGGCGTTGTCCGGCGGACAGCCGCGATCCGGCTTCGCCGATGGTGGTGGCGTAGCCGTCGGGCATGTCGACGATGGCGGCATGCACGCCGGCGGCGGTGGCGGCGTCCAGGATCTGCTGGTCGGTGCAGCCCGGCGCCCCATAGGCGATGTTATCGCGGATGGTGGTGTTGAACAGCAGGGTTTCCTGGGGCACATAGCCGATCCAGCCGGCCAGTTGGTGGCGGCTGAACTGGGCGATGTCGGAATCGTCCAGCAGCACCCGGCCGCTGGCCGGTGGATAAAGCCCCAGCATCAGCTTCAGCAATGTGGTCTTGCCGCTGCCGTTCTTGCCCAGGATGGCGGTCACCCCGCCCGGTTGGAAGCCCAGCGCCGGGATGTCCAGGGTGACGGGGGCGTTGGCGTCCGTGCCGTAACGGAAGGTGACGGCTTCCAGACGCAGGTGGCCGCTGGGGCGGGGCATGTCCATGGTGGCTTCGGCCCGGTCCTCGGGCATGGCGAAGGTCTCGCCCAGGCGTTCCACCGACTGGCGGAAGGCGCCGAAGCCGCGCCAGGCGCCAACCAGTTGGTTGATGGGGCCGTAAAGCCGCGACGACAGCATGTTGCACGCCACCAGGGCGCCCATGGATAATTGGTGGTCGATGATGTAGATGGCGCCGACGGCGGTGACCGCCACGTTGGCCAGCATGGTCAAGGCCGCGCCGACGTTGACATAGCCGTCGGCGATGGCGCCCCTTTGGATGGAATGCTCGATGGCGCCGGCTTGGCGTTCCTCCCACAAGGGGCGCAACGCCTGGTCCAGGGCCACCGCCTTGACGGTGCCGCGGCCGGCGATCATTTCGGCGACCAGGGCGTTGCGGTTGGCGGTGACGTTCTTTTCCGCCTTGACCGAATCGTTCATGCGCTGGCCAGACCGCCAGGCCAGCACCAGGAAGACCACGAAGACGATGACGAAGACCACCGCCAAGGGTTGGCCGATGATGGCGATGACGCCCAGGAAGATGAAGACGAAGGGCAGGTCGGCCAGCAGCATGGCGGTGCCGCCCGACAGCGTGTTGCGCACGGTGTCGACGTCTTGGAACAATTGCTGCCAATGGGCGGCGGGGCGGCTTTCCAGCACCCGAAGCGGCAGGCGGTTCAGCTTGTCGAACAGCCGGGTGCCGATCTCCACGTCCATGCGCAGCGCCACCATCTGCATGACGCGGCCGCGGGCCTGCTTCAACACGTAGTCGAACACCAGCACCAGGGCGACGCCGATCAGCAGGCCCTTCAGGGTCTCCATGGCCGAATGGCCGATGACCCGGTCGTAGACCTGCATGACGAAAATCGGCACCGCCAGCGCCAGCAGGTTGACGAAAAGCGAGATGGACAGGATTTCTCGGGCGATGGGACGCAGGGGGGCGACGATATGGGAAAGCCAGCCGCCAGGGCCTTGGTCAGGGGCGCTCATGACGGGCCTTCCGCTGGGCTCACCGCGGCGCGGCGATCAGCGCGGCTGGCGGGGTCAACTGTTCGCCGGCACCCTTTGGGGTGGACATCTGGGCGATGTTGTCCATGTCCAGTTCGCCCATGGCAGCCAACAGGGTATAGCCGGCCAGAACCATGTCGTAATAGGCGTTGGCGTGCTTGATCTTGGCATCGTTGATGCGCATTTCCTCGTCCAGCACGTCCTGGACGGTGGCGTTGCCGCCTTCCTGACGCTTGCGGGTGTTGGCCCACACTTCTTCCGCCATCACGGCGGCGTTTTCCAGCAAGATGGTGCGTTCGCGGGCGCTGCGCAGGGTGTACCACGCGGTGCGGGCCTGTTCCGAGGCCGCACGGCCGGCATAGGAACGGCTGTCGCGGGCGGCGGCATGCTGATAGCTGGCCTGTGCCACCGAAGCCTGGGTCTTGAAGCCCGAGAACAATTCCCATGTGGCGGTCAACAGCACCGACCAGTCGCGGCGCACGCCCAAGGTGGCGTTCTTGTCGTTTTCATAATTGGCGCGGCCCACCAGGTCGATGCTGGGGTAATAGCCGGCCTCGGCACCGATGCGGCGCTGTTCGGCGATTTCCACCCCCTTGCGCGACATGTCCACGGTGGGGTTGTTGGTTTCCGCCATCTGAACCGCCGAATCCAGGTCGGGAGGCAGCAACGAAGACGGCAACGGCGGGTCGGCCATGGTCGCCACTTCCGGCGCACGGCCGAACAATTGCTGGTAGGTGGCGGTCCACACCGCGAACTGGCCCTGGAAGTCGACGCGGGCTTCCTTGGCCATTTGCAGGCGTTGCTTGGCGGCCAGCACGTCGGACGCGATGCCCGATCCCTTGATCACCCGTTCGTCTTCCAGGTTCATCTGGTCCTGGACCTTGCGCTCGTTCTCTTGCGCCAGTTGGATCAAACGGTTGAAGCGCAAGACGTTCAAATAGGCGCGGATGCCCTGCAGCATGGTGGTCTGGCGGGTGTCGCGCAGGTCGGATTGGTAATAGGCTTCGGTCAGCTTGGCGGCTTCCACCGACGAATCGGTGGCGTAACCGTCGAACAGACGCTGGGTGACCACCAGGCCGACGGTTTCCCGGCCCTTGAAGAACGCCTCGCCCTCGGTGCTGCGGCGTGTCGGGCTGTTGACGTATTCGGGGCCGGCATCGCCGGTCAGCTTGATGGTGGGCAAGTAACCCGAGCGGGCGGCGGTGATGGCTTCGGAGCCGCCGGCGGCGACGTTGGTCTTGGCCTTGATCAGCGGATGGGATTCCAGCAATCCCTGCAACTCGTCGATCATGCTTTGTGCGTAAGAATCGCTGCCGGGCAGCAGAAAAGCAAAAGCCCCGGCGGTCACGACCACAGCAAACAACCGTGATTTCGGCAACGTTAAACCCCCGACTATCTTACGGGCCACCCCCGGCCGTGCGCCGTCTACGGCAAACCTCTCCGCTTATACACTGCCTGTTCGGGAACTGTACACGGATTTAGGTATGGGAGAGGGGGAAACCTTGCCTCGGCAACAAAGCGTGCGGTCCGCTCGACGGGGATCTGCATACAATCTAAAATTATCCGTCAATGCGTCATCTGTAGGTTGCTGCTGAATAATTGAAAAAATCACTACTCATGAGGGTGTCATGATGATAGAAATTCTCCATTAAGGCAAAAATATCCTTAGGGTGCGTTCCGAAAATGCCAAGCAATCCTTCCGTTGCTACGTCCGTCAAGGTCACCATGGCCGATCGGGTTTGGCAGCAACTGGCGGCCGAGATCGTGGCCGGCGATGTGGCCGGTGGCCGTCGCTTGGACGAGGTGGAACAAGCCCAGCGACTTGGGGTGTCACGTACGCCGTTGCGCGAATCCTTGCGCCAACTGGCGGCTTTAGGCTTGGTGGAAAACCGCCCGCATCGCGGCGTGGTGGTGGCGGACGGTGTCGGGCCCGGTTTGTTCGAGGTTCTGGCAGAGCTTGAAGCCGCCTGCGCCAAGGCGGCGGCCGAACGCGTCGATGAAGCCCAAGCCAAGGCGCTGCGCCGCCTGCCCGCCGAGGCCGAAGTGCTTCTGCCTTGGCTGCGCGAGGCGTCGGGCAACGCGGTGCTGCGCGGCCTGCTGAACACCCTGTGGTATCCTCTGGTCAAGGATTGCCGGGTAAAAACCGAGCAATGCCGACCCTTTCTGGAGCTCCTGCGGGACCAGGTGGCCGACGGAAACAGCGCCCAAGCGGCCGAGGCGGCACAGGCTTACGTGCGCCGCTGCCGTCTTTTGCTGCTTGGCTAACTAGAAGGGGGGGCCTTACACCAGGGCCAGGGCCAGCAATTGGTGTGCGCCGTCCCAGATCATTTTTAGCGCCACGTAAAGGATGATCAGCAAGCCCACATAGGCGATCCAGTGATGGCGCTTCAGCAGCGCCGCCACCGCGTTGGCCGCCACCCCCATTAGCGCCACCGACAAGGCCAGGCCGATGACCATCACCATCTGGTGGTCACGGGCGGCCCCAGCCACCGCCAGCACGTTGTCCAACGACATGGAGACGTCGGCGACGACGATTTGCAGTACGGCCGAACCAAAGCTTTTTTCCCCGCAACTGGCGGCTTCCGCTTCGGTTTCCTCGGCCTCGTGGCAGCGGATCTCGCGCCAAAGCTTCCACGACACCCACAACAGAAGCAGGCCGCCGGCGAACAGCAATCCGACCACCTTCAGCAATTGCAGGGTGAACAGGGCGAAGATGACACGGGCCAAGGCCGCCACCGCGATGCCGATGACGATGGCGCGGCGGCGTTGCGCCACCGGCAGCGCCGCCGCCGCCATGCCGACCACCAAGGCGTTGTCGCCGGCCAGGGCCACGTCGATGGCGATGACCTGGACCAGGGACGACAGGGCTTCCATGTTCATTAATTCTTGCATGGCGGTGGGGTAGCCTTTTCGGCGGCTGGCGTCAAGGCAGCAAAAGCCCGCAGGCCGCCACCGCCGCGGTCAGCCCGGCGGCGTCGGCGATCAGGCCGGCTGCCAGGGCGTGACGCATGCGGCGGATGCCGACGGCGCCGAAATAGACAGCCAGGACATAGAAGGTGGTCTCGCTTGACCCATAGATGGTGCCCAGCAAGATGCCGGCGGGCGAATCGGGGCCGATGGACGGGTCCTTCATATAGGCCGCCAGCAGGCCGAACGACCCCGACCCCGACAGCGATCGCAGGCCCGCCATGGTCAACGCCTCGGCCGGCACGCCCAATGGGGCCAGCAGCCCGGCCAGGGGCCCCAGCAACAAGTCCAGCGCACCCGACTGCCGCAGCATGGCGATGGCCACCAGGATGGCCACCAGATAGGGGATGACGCGCACGGCGATGGTGAAGCCTTCCCGCGCACCATCGACGAAACATTCGTAGACGCGGACCCGCCGCGCCAGCCCCCAGCCCAGCATGCCGACCATCAGTGCCGGGACGATCCAATGTCCCAACCGCTGCCCGAAGACCGCCATCAGCGGAATCACCGCCAACAGGGCGGCCAGGGCGGCGGCCGGCATCCAGCCGGGCAGGGGGGCGGGAACGGGATGGTCCGCTTCGGCATCATCCACGGGGACGGACGGTGCCGGCAAGGGAAACAGCGGCGCCAGCAGCTTGGCCGCCGCCACCGCCACCACGGCCGAGATCAAGGTGGCGGCCAGGGTGGGGGCGACCACCGCCGCCGGGTTGGCCGATCCGCTGGCGGCGCGAAGCGCGATCACCGAGCTGGGCAGGATGGTCACCGAGGCGGTGTTCAGCGCCAGGAACAGCGCTTGGGCGTTGCTGGCCCTCTCGGGATGGGGATTAAGCCGTTGCAATTGTTCCATGGCGCGGATGCCGAAGGGTGTCGCCGCGTTGCCCAGGCCCAGCAGATTGGCGGCGACGTTCATCACCATGGCGCCCATGGCCGGATGACCCGCCGGGACTTCCGGGAACAGGCGGCGCAACAAGGGGGTCAGCAGGCGGGCGATCTGGGCGACCAGGCCGGCTTCCTCGGCCACTTTCATCAAGCCCAGGAACAGCCCCATCACCCCCACCAGGCCCAAGGCCAGGGGCACGGCGCCTTCCGCCGCCTTCAGCATGGCGCCGCTCAGGGCTTCCATGGACGTTCCCGGGGCGCCCAATTCGGCCGTCGCGGTGACCGCGAAGGCGGCCGCCACCATGATGAAGAACACCCAGTTCACCGCGTTTTCCCCTGTCGTCGGCTGTCCGGGGCGAAGGCTAGCAGATGTGCCCCCCCTTGTCGCCGGCCGGGGGCGTTGCTAAGGTCGAAGGAAGTCGGCCGCAAGGATGCGAAAATGAACAAACGGGGGGTCTTCGGTGCCTTTGGCGCCGTGGTTATGTCAGTCAGCCTGGCCATTCCGGCCGGGGCCGCCGACGACGTGGTCCCGCGTCTGGACGCCGCCAAGTCCGCCTATGGAAAAGGTGACGCCATCAAGGCGGCGAAGGAGGTCGAGGCCGCCTTGCGGCAAATCCACGACCGTCTGGGCAAGATGTTCGCCGAAACCATGCCGGCCCTGGGCGGCAAGTGGAAGGCCGATCCGGTCGAGGTGGAAAGCCTGGGCGAGATCGGCGGCGGCTTGTCGGTGTCGCGGGCCTTCATCCGCGACGATTCGTCCATCAACGTGACCTTGTTGCTGGACAGCCCGGAAGTGGCGTCGATCACCGCGCAACTGGCGGCCAACCCACCGCAGCCCAATGTCAGGAAAATCAAGGCGGCGGGCGAGGACGCCCTGTTGCGTTTCGATGCCTCGACCGGCACCGGCGAGGTCACCATGGTGGTGGCCGGCCGCGTGGTGCTGGAAGTCCAGGGCGACAACATCAACGCCGCCGATCCGTTGGTCGAGGCCGCCAATAGCTGGAACGTGGCCAGGATCAAGACCCTGTTGGGGAACTGATCAGCCCATCAGCCATTTGACGATGATCGGGGTCAGCAACGCAGTGGCGACCCCGTTCAAACCCATGGCCAGCCCGGAAAACGCCCCCGTCACCTCGCCCATCTGCAGGGCGCGGGCGGTGCCGATCCCGTGCGAGGCGGTGCCGATGGCGACGCCGCGGGCCCGGTCGTCGGTCACCCGCAGGCGGTCCAGCAGCCAGGCCCCGCCCACCGCGCCGACGATCCCGGTCAAGATCACCAGAACGGCGGTCAAGGACGGAATGCCGCCGATCTGTTCGGCCACCCCCATGGCGATGGGCGAGGTCACAGATTTGGGGGCCAAGGACATGATGGTCGGTCGCGACGCCCCCAAGGCCCAGCCGATGGCCAGGGACGCCAGGATGGCGGCCAGCGAGCCGGCCAGCAGGCCGGCGGCCAAGGCGCCGGCCGAACGCATGATCTGCCCCAGTTGCCGGTAAAGCGGAATGGCCAGGGCCACGGTGGCCGGTCCCAGCAGGAAATGCACCAGCTGCGCCCCGGCGAAATAGCGGGAATAATCGACGCCGCTGATGGTCAGGATCGCCGACAGACTGGCGATGGACAGCAGCACCGGGTTCAGCAGCGGATTCATCCGGCACCGCCGCCACAGCCAATGGGCCGCCTGATACACCACCAGGGTCAGCACCAGCCAGGACAGCGGATTGTCGTGCAGGATCAACCAGAAATCGGTCATGCCCGTTTGCTCCGGCGGCGCAACAGCACGGTCATGGTCAGCCCGGTGACGGCGATGGTGATGGCGGTGCCCGCCAGCAGGGCGGTGGATATGGGGAGCCATTCCTGGGCGATCAGCTTGGCATGCACCACCACGCCGGTGCCGGCGGGTATGAACAGCAAGGACAGGTGCGACAACAGGAAGCCGGCGCTTTTTTCCAGGTCGGCGGGCAGGCCGCGACGGATCACCAGGCCAGTGAACAACAGCACCATGCCGATGACCGGCCCGGGAATGGGCAAGGCCCACACCTTGGCGATGGTTTCACCGATCAACTGGCAGACCAGCAAAACCGTGATAGAAGCAAGGATGCCCATCAATCCGTTCCATGCTGACGAACAAGGGGGCCGACGATGACTTGGCTGGATGTGATCGGATCGATCGCCGGTGGTCTGACCACATTGGCCTTCGTGCCGCAGGTGGTCAAGACCCTGCGCAGCCGGCAAACTCGCGACATTTCCTTGGCCATGTGGCTGCTGTTCTGTGCCGGCGTCGCCATGTGGCTGGTCTATGGCGTCTTCCTGGGGGCGTGGCCGATCATCGTCGCCAACCTGCTGACCCTGGTGCTGGCGGGTCTGGTCTTGACGGTGAAGCTAGCCAACCGCAAGCGGGATCAGGCGTGCGGAGGCGAGTCGGATCAGGCGTGCGGAGGCACGCGGACCAACTTGAACCAGTAATTGCCCAACTGGTTGATGGCGTGAATGAATTGTTCCAAGTCCACCGGCTTGGTGATGTAGCCGGCGGCGCCCAGCTTGTAGGACGAGACCACGTCCTGTTCCACGTCCGAGGTGGTCAGGACGACCACCGGGATGTCCGACAGGTTGGGGTCGGCCTTCATGGCGGCCAGGAATTCGCGGCCGTTCATGCGTGGCATGTTGAGATCCAACAAGATCAGGTCGGGACGCGGCCCCTGCTTGTAGCTTTCCCCCTGGCGCCGCAGGAAGGACAGGGCCTCGACGCCGTCGGTGACGTGGTGCATGTCGACGGCGAAGCGATTTTCTTCCAACGCCGCCTTGGTCAGGTGGGCATCGACCTGAGAATCCTCGACCAGCAGAATAGTGAAGGTGGAATCAAGTGGGCTGGTCAATGCGTCTCTCCAGGCAGGTCGAAAGTGATCATGGCACCGCCCAAGGGGGAATCGCCGACGACGATGTGACCGTCACAACTCTCCACGATCCGCCGCACAACCGCAAGCCCCAGTCCGGTGCCCCTGTGCTTATCCCCAGCTTTGGCCAGATGTTCGAACACTTCCAGAACGCGTGTGCGGTATTCGGGGGCGATGCCGGGACCGTTATCGGCCACGGACAGCGTCACCCGACCATCCTGGACGGCGCCGAACACGCGCACCCGCAACGGCCGGTCGGCGGGGCTGTGCTGAAGGCAGTTCTCCAACAAGGCCGTCAGCAAATAGCGCAGACGCGGCTGGTCCATGCACACCATCGGAAGCGGGGCGACCTCGATCTCGGCCCGGGCCTTGTCGAAGCGCAAGGATTGGTCGTGGCGGATGGACTCGATCATGCGGGCCGGGTCGACCGTGCTGGTCGGCCCCAGGGGCGAGCCGGCGGCCAGATAGATCTGCACGTCGCGCACCAAGGCGTTCATCTGGCCGGCCTGTTCCTCGATGGTGGCCAAGGAAAAGGCGACGTTTTCGTCGCCGTGCTTGCCCAGAAGCTTGGACAGGCGTTGCGAGAACAC
>JAIWOG010000010.1 GCA_020217035.1 Magnetospirillum sp.
GCGAAGGGGTTGGAATCGTCGCGCAGCAGGCGGATGTCGCAAGGCGGCAGGTTTTCCTCGGCGGCGTCGCTGGCGTTCGACGCCACCACCACCAAGGGCTCCAGACCGGCGGCCAAGGCGGTTTCCACCGCCTGCGCCCCGTCGCCGTCTCCGGCCAGCACAATGGCGGCGGCGTGAGGCAGCACGCTGGGGGTGGTGATGGCGGGCCAGGCGGCCCCTGGGGCGTGCCCGCCCAGATCCTTCAACAGCCCGCCGGCCCCCATGCGCATGATGTCCTTGGGCTTGATCTTCACATCGGCGGCCAGACGCGCCAGCACCCAATCCAGGCCGTTGGGTTTGGGCGAACGGGCGCAGCCGGGCAGCGTCACCACCGGCACGTCGCCCACATGGCCCAGCAACAGCAAGTTGCCCGGGTCCACCGGCATGCCGAAATGGTCGATGATTCCGCCGGCCTTTTCCAACGCGCTTGGTGCCACGTCGCGACGGTCGACGGTGGCCGAGGCACCGATGATCAGCACCAGGTTGACGCCGCCGGCCAGGGCCTTGGTCAGGCAACGTTCCAGCGAACCGATGTCGTGCGGGCAGCGGTGTTCTGCGGCGATCTGGCCGCCCAGCGCTTCGACCCGGGCGCGGGTGACGGATGCCGCGGCCGAAAGGGTCTTGTCGCGGATGCCGGGCAGGGTGGTCAGGATCAGCGCCGCCGTGATCGGCTTGATGGGATGGACGCTGACCAGCGGCCCGCCGGTCGAGGCATAGGCGGCGCAGGCGTCCACCGTGTGCTGGCTGACGCCGAAGGGAATGATTTTGATGGTGGCGATCATCTGGCGCGGCCGGGCGATGACATAGGGGGGCACCGTGGCCACCGTCACCGCTTCGTCCACCAGGTTCAGGCGGTCCAGGCGGTCGCGGTCGATGACCACCACGCCGCCCTGGGTGGCGAACAGGTTGCAGCGCCCGGCGAAGGCGCCGTTGCTTTGCACGCCGGGACCGGCCAGGGCGTCGGCGACCGCTTGCGCCGCCTGGTTCTCGCCCAAATCGCCGTCTTCCAGGCGGGCGCCGGTGACGAAGTTCATGCCCGCCTGTTTCAGCAGGGCGACATCGGCGGCCGAAAGCACCCGGCCCTTCTTCAGCATTTGGGTCGGCAGGCGCAGGGAATGGGCCAGGATCAAGCCTTCGGCCTCGTCGATCCGCACTTCCCCGAACTGCATCGCCCATCCTTTCCTGGTTCTCGGTGATTGTAACCAAGCCTGCGCACTTTTCCACCGCCAAAGCCGATTGTATGATCAGCCCAGGTCAAAGGAGAAGGTCATGCCGTTCGCGGTCAAATCCTGTTTCGACGTGGTTTTTTGGTTCAGCGACAAGGCTTTGAACGAAAACGAATATATTCAGCCGCAAAAGCTGCACCGGCTGATCTTTCTGGCCCAGGCTTATTATTCCGTGGCGTATCCCGGTCGCAAGCTGATGCCGGCGACCTTCGTCACCGACAGTTTCGGCCCCGTCGAGCCCACGGTGTTCCACGCCTTGGCCTATGGGCGGCCGCCCATGCTGGACCCCAATCCGCTGCCCGACCAAGTGGCGTCCTTCCTGGACGGCATCTGGCGGCGCTATGGCGGCTATTCGGCCGACGCCCTGACGCGGAAGCTGAACGAGCACCCGGCGGTGCAGGCCGCCATGCAAAAGGGCCTGAACGAGGAAATCCCCCTGGTCGCCATGGTCAAGTTCTATGCCGAGGCGGCCAAGGGCAATCCGGCTTCGGCGGTGGCCGCCGAAACCGCCAAGGTGGTCAAGCCGCGCCTGATGCGCAGCCAGTCGGGCAAGGCGGTGGTGGTCACCGGATGGGCGCCCAAGCCGTTGGCGGAAAAGAAGGATTAATCGCGCTTCGCCAGTTCTTCGTACCAATCCTGGTCGAATCCGGCCTGGGCGCGGGCCGGGTGGTTGAAGGGCGCCTTCAGGCCGCCGGGGAAGCGTTCGGCCATCAGCCGCTGGTATTTGGCCTTGGCGTTCCAGCCACGCTTTTCGGCCAGATGCTTGAACCAGCGCACGCCTGCGGCGACGTGGGTGATCTCGTCCTTGTAGATCACGTCCAAAGCCGGGGGCGTCAGGGTGTCGCCGTTGCGGGCCAGACGCTCCATGGTCGCCGGCGTGGTATCCAGGCCGCGGGCTTCCAGGGTCATCGGCACCACCACCAGACGGGCGGCCAGGTCGTCGGCGGTCTTCTCGGCCGCCTGCCAAAGCCCGTCATGGGCCGGCAGGTCGCCATAGGAAGCGCCTAAGGCGGCCAGCAGATCAACCAGCATCTCGAAATGCAGGGCTTCGTCCACCGCCACCTGAATCCAGTCGTCGTAGAATCCTTGCGGCATGTCTTCGGCGGTGAAGCGGGCGACGATGTCCCAGGCCAGGTCGATGGCGTTCAATTCGATATGGGCCAAGGCATGCAACAGGCCGATGCGGCCGCGATCGCCCTTATAGGTGCGCTTGGGCATGTCCTTGGGCGGCAGCAATGGCGGGCGCTGGGGCCGTGCCGGGCGGTCGGGGGGCGCGGTGTCGCCGATGCCATTCAAAGCGCCATCACGCCAACGGGTTGCGATGTCGCGGGTCAGGCGGCATTTTTCGGCGGGATCGGCGGCGGCAAGGGCCGCCACGGCGGCGGAGCTTAGGGTATCCATGGGCCGTCCGTTTAACAGAGACGGCCCATTTTGACCACTATCACAATGGCACCATTCCCGATGAATGCCATTCATCGGGAATGGTTAGGCCCAAGGGGCCGCGCGGCTTATGCCGCGGGAGGCAAGCATCCTGGTGGGATGCGCCCGCCGCCTGAGGGGGCTTTGGTGATCGCTTGCGATCACCTATAAATCGTGCAGGGCTTCCAGCACCTCGTGCACGTGCTCGGCCACCTTGACCTTGCGCCAGACGGCCCGGACCGCGCCTTCCTCGTCGATCAGGAAGGTCGAGCGTTCGATGCCCATGCTTTTCTTGCCGTACAGGTTCTTTTCCTTCCACACGTCGTAAAGCTGGCACAATGCGCCTTCCGGGTCGCTGGCCAGCGGGAAGGGCAGGTTGTGCTTGGCGCGGAACTTGGCGTGGCTGGCGACGCTGTCCTTGGACACGCCCAGGATTTCCGCCTTGTTGACGACGAAACGCAGGTACTCGTCGCGGAATTGCTGGGCTTCGGTGGTGCAGCCCGGGGTGTCGTCCTTGGGATAAAAATACAGCACCAGGCGCTTGCCCTTGAAATCGCTTAAGGAACGCGGGCCTTCGTCGGTGACGATCGAGAAGTCGGGGGCGGGCTGGCCGATGGTCACGCTCATGGCTTGGTCTTTCATCGCTTGCGGTTGGGGCGGATGACCCACGGGATTTGTATAATCTGTGAGTCAACAATCAAGTTACGGTTTTTAGGTCACCGTTTTGTCACTGCCCCCCATGCGTTCCCGTGCCGCCTTGCCGGGAATGGCGACCAGGCGTTCGAAGACCTCGTAAGCGGCCGCCGCGCAATCATCCATGCGGTCGACCAGGGTCTTGAAATCGGTCAGGCCGCTGGCGCGGACCATGACGTCCTTCAATCCTTGCGGCGCCGTCTCCTCGTCGAAGGCGCCGGCCAGGGTCTGGCGCAGCACCAATTGCATTGCCGACCACAGCCGCCACGCCTCGACCAGCGAATCGTGGTCGCCACGCGACATCAGGCCGGCGGCGGTGGCTCGTTCCAGCACGTCGCGGGTGTTGCAGGCCAGGATGTCGGGATGGTCGGCGCCGTGGTGCAGTTGCAGCCACTGGGCGGTGAACTCGATGTCCACCAGGCCACCGCGCAGATGCTTGACCTCCCAGCGGTTGGCGGCTTTGTGCTCGCGGGCCATGCGTTCGCGCATGTCGGCGACGTCGGCGACCAGGGCGGCGGTGTCGCGCTTGGCCGTCAGGGTGCGGCGGATGATGGCGCCGACCTTGGCGGTCAGCTCGGGGGAACCGCACACCACGCGGGCGCGGGTCAGCGCCATGTGTTCCCAGGTCCAGGCCGATTCCTGCTGATAGCGGTCGAACGACACCAGGCTGGTGGCGATGGGGCCGGAATTGCCCGACGGGCGCAAACGCATGTCCACTTCGTAAAGGGTGCCCTCGGCGGTCTTGGCGGTCAACGCGTTGACGATGCGCTGGGTCAGTCGCGCGAACCAGGCCGAGGCCGAAAGCGGGCGGCCGCCCACCGATTCGGCGGCCGGATCGGGGCAGTCGTAGATCAGGATCAAGTCCATGTCCGAGGTGGCGGTCATCTCGTGACCACCCATCTTGCCCATGGCCAGGATCACCCATTGGCCGCCCTCGACCCGTCCGTTGACGCGGGCCAGTTCGTCCTCGACCTTTGGGCAAAGGCTTGTCAAGACCGCGTCGGCGATGTCGGAAAAGGCGCGGGCCGCCTTGTCCGCTTCCAGCATGTTCTTCAGCGTCTGCACGCCGACCTGGAACTTGTGGTCGGCGGCCCAGCGGCGGCTGACGTCCAAGACTTCCTGGATGTCGCCGGCTTCGTCCAAAGCCTTGTTCAACTCGGCCACCAGCTTGTCGGCGGGCAGCGGCGGCTCGAAGAAGCTGGGTGCCACCACCGCGTCCAATTGTGTGGCGTGGCGGGCCAGATGCTCGGCCAGCTTGGGGGCGTTGCCCATCAATTCCGCCACCAGTTCCAACAGTGACGGGTTGGAATAGAACAGCGAGAACACTGGCACGCCCGCCGGCAGACGCGACAGGAACTCGTCCAGGCGCAAGAAGGCGTCGTCGGGGCTGGAGGTGGCGGCCAGCGCCTGCAACAGCGACGGCGTCAGCTCGGTCAGCAACTCGCGGGCGCGGGTCGAGCGGGTGGCGCGGATGCGGCCATGGTGCCAGCCGCGGATGGTGGCGCAGACGGTGTCGGCCCCGGCAAAGCCCATGGCGGCGATGGTGGCGACGGTTTCCGGGTCGTTCTCGCCACCGGTGAACACCAAATTGCCGCCGCTGGCCAGGCTGGGCGAATCCTCGAACAAGCGGGCGTAATGGCTTTCGACGGTCTGCAACCGGGCCAGCAACGCCGCCGCGAAATCCTCGACCGAGTGAAAGCCGGAAAAGGCGGCGATTTCGGCCAGGCGTTGGGGATTGTCGGGAAGGGTCTGGGTCTGCTTGTCGTCGACCATTTGCAGGCGGTGTTCAAGCTGGCGCAGGAAGCGATAGGCTTCATCCAGTTCGGTGACCGCCTTTTCCTCGACCTGGCCCATGGCGGCCAGCGCCCGGATGGCGTCGAGCGTGCGGCAGCAGCGCACTTCCGGGACGCGGCCGCCCCAGATCAATTGCTGGGTCTGGGCGAAGAACTCGATCTCGCGGATGCCGCCGCGTCCCAGCTTGACGTTGTGGCCGGCCACCGCGATGGAGCGCCCGCCCTTGTGGGCGTTGATCTGGCGCTTGATGGAATGGATGTCCTGGATGGCGGCGAAATCCAGCGACTTGCGCCAAATGAAGGGCTTCAGGAACTTCAGGAAATAGGCGCCGGTCTCGGCATCGCCGGCCACTTGCCGGGCCTTGATCATGGCGGCGCGTTCCCAGTTCTGGCCGAATCCTTCGTAGTAGATTTCAGCGGCCGCCAGCGAGATGGCCACCGGGGTCGAGCCGGGATCGGGGCGCAGACGCAAGTCGGTGCGGAAGACGTAACCCTGCGCCGTGCGCTCGTCCAGGATCTTCACCAGATCCTTGGTCATGGCGATCATGCATTCGCCCAAGGTCTTGCGGCCCCGGTATTCCATCTTCTCGTGGTCGTAGAAGACGATGATGTCGATGTCGGACGAATAATTCAGTTCGCGGGCACCGAACTTGCCCATGCCCAGGATCAGCACGCCCGAGCCGGCTTCCGGGTCCTCGGGGTGGGGCAGCACCAAATCGCCCTTGGCCGCCTCGCGGCGCAGCAGGAAACGCAGCGCATGGCGGGTGGCGGCCTCGGCGAAGTCGGCCAAGGCCCCGGTGACGTTTTCCAACGGCCAGGCGCCCGAGATGTCGGCCAGCGCGGCCAGCAGCGCCACCCGGCGCTTGGCCAGGCGCAGGGACAGCATCAGCGCCGCCATGTCGGTTTGCGCCGCCACTTCGGCCTGCAACTCGGCCAGCAGGGCAGGGAAGGTGGAATCGGGGCCGTCGGCCAGCAAACGGCGCACGAAGGCAGGGTCGAACAGGCACAACTGGGTCAGGAACGGCGAGTTGCCGAACACTGCCGACAGCAGCTTGTTCGCCATCAAATCGCCGGAAATGCCGCGCATGAACGTTGCCAGATCCGAATCGTCCAAACCGTCGGCGACCTCGTGCCAACGTTCGAAAGAGCGGGTCATCAGGGCCGGGTCGCCGATTTCGGGCAGAACACGTTCATTTAGTGGAAAGTTCACCTTGTGCATTCCCAGATGTTGTGATTGCTTCACACTGGTCAAACCTGGGCGGTGGGTCAAGTCGATGATGGAGGGCACGTCCTAGTGGTGCACGGTGCGGTCAGAGGCTTGTTCCAGCTTCTGGGGGTTTTTTTCGTCGGACTTCTGGTGATCCTGCCGGTGCTGCTGTGGCGACTGTCCACTGGCCCCATCGCCCTTGATTTCCTGACCCCCTACATCCAGGAGGCGTTGACCGCCCCCGATGGCAGCGTGTCCGTGCGCCTGGACGGAACCGCCCTGGCCCTGGGCGCGGGCAAGCGTAATCTGGAAATTCGCGCCATGGGGGTTTCCGCCTATCTGGGGGAATCGGCCCGTCCGGTGGCCAGCGTTCCGGAAATCGCCCTGTCGCTGTCGGGCAAGGCGCTGATGAACGGAGTGATCGCGCCCAATTCCATCACCCTTTTGCGGCCGCGCCTGCATCTGGTGCGCGGCCTAGACGGCCGCTTGCAGGTGGACATCGGCAAGTTGGAAGCCGAGGTGGGTGCCGATGCCGGGGTGACCCCCGCCGGCAAGGGGCAAATCGTCGAATCCTTGCTGGCCGCCCTGGTGGGCGAGCCTGATCCCTCCAAGCCCGGTCGGTCCTTGCAGCGTGCCGCCATCGTCGACGCCGACCTTGAAGTAGTGGATTTGGCGTTGAATACCGTCTGGCAAGCCACCGATGCCGACATCGAATTACGCCGTGTGCCCAATGGATTGGATGGCGATGTCCATCTGGAATTCGACCTGGGTGGCGAAAGCGGTATCGCCGACGCCTCGGTCCGTTATCTCAAGGACGGGGACCGCCTTGACGCCGAAGCCGAAATTTCCGGCATCCGGCCCGCCACCCTGGCCCGGCTGGGCGGTGCGGTGACGCCGCTGAAGGCACTGGATCTGCCGCTTTCCGGCAAGGTCTGGGTTTCGGGAAACATTTCCGGTCGCGTCGACAAATTGTCCTTTGAATTGGCCGGCGGTTCGGGCTTCTTCGACCTGCCCGACCCAGTCAACCTGCATCGCAAGGTGGAAAGCGTCGCCCTGCGTGGCAGCGCCTTCGACGGTCTGACCCGGGCGCAATTGGACGAGTTGTCCATCGATTTCGGCGGACCGCGTCTGATGGTGGCGGCGGTCGCCGATGGATTGGGCGGGGCCACCAGCCTGAATTTGGAAGCGTCGCTGCACGACGTGCCCTTCGACGAGTTGCCCAATCTGTGGCCGGCGGTGGCCGCCCCCAATCCACGGGAATGGGTGGTCAAGAACATGTCCAAGGGCATCGCCCGCGAAGCCAGGGTGACCTTGGCGGCGCGTTCACCCGCCGGAAATTTCGAGGATCTGGTGATCGATTCCCTGTCCGGGGAATTGCAGGGCGACGGGGTCCAGGTGGATTACCTGCACCCCATGCCGGTGGCGAAGAACGCCTCGGCCCTGGCCACCTTCGACGCCAACGATTTCCGCATCAAGATCAGGGGTGGCGAAGTCTATGGCCTGAATGTCAAGGACGGGCTGATCGTGTTGTCTGGGCTGTCGGCGGCCGAGCAGTTCGCCGACATCGACCTGACCATCGCCGGACCGGTCAAGGACGCGCTGACCTTGATCGACCACAAGCCTTTGCGTTACGCCAGCGCCCTGGGGATCGACCCCGCCACCTCGGCGGGCGAGGGGGTGACGCGCCTGCGGCTGAAATTCCCGCTGCTCAAGAACCTGCGTCTGGATGACCTTGAGGTGAAGGTCCATTCCTCGGTCAAGAACGTGTTCCTGCCCAAGGTGGTGATGGGGCTGGACCTGGATCGCGCCGATTTGGAACTGGACGTGGACGCCAAGGGGCTGAACGCCAGCGGTCCCATCGTCTTGGGCTCCATCGCCGGCCAACTGAAATGGCGCGAGAACTTTTCCACCAAGGGGGTGCCGTTCCGCTCGCGCTACGAGGTCGCGGCGCCAGCCATCAGCGAGGAACAGCGCAAGATCCTGCGTCTGGAAGGCCCGCCTTTCGTTTCCCCGTTCATGACCGGCCCGGTGGCGGCGCAGTTGGTGGCGACGCTTTATGGCGGCGGCAAGGGTGACATCGACGCCAAGGTGGACTTGACCCCCGCCTTCATGCGCCTGCCCGGTCTGGGCTGGCACAAGAAGGAAGGCACCACCGGCGGCGCCGAGGTGTCGCTGCGTCTGGACAAGAACGACCTGGCGGAAATTCCGCGATTTTCCGTGGTGGCCGGCGACCTGCAGACCCGCGGACGGGTGTCCTTTGTCGATGGCAAGCCCAGGCGGGTGGATTTCGCCAAGCTGTCCTATGGCGGGCGCACCGATGTGGAAGGCAGCCTGACCCTGCGCCCGGAAGGCGGCCTGGACATCGTCGCCAAGGGCGAGCAGTTCAACGCCGAGCCGGTGGTGGGCGAGGAAGAACCCATCCCCGGGGACCCGCCGCCCTTGATGGGGGCGGCCAAGCATCGCAAGAAATCCGATCTGCCGCCGATGAATATCCAAGGCAGCGTCAAGACCGCCTGGCTGTCCAAGGGCGGCAAGCTGACCAACGCCAGCGCCCAGTTGCGCCGTGATGCCGACGAATGGCGGCAGATGGCGTTGAAGGGCACGCTGGATGGCGGCAAAAACTTTGACTTCAAACTGACCCAGACAGCCCCCAACCGGCGTAGTGTCAAGGTGACGTCCGACGATACTGGGGCAACGCTGAAGGCTTTCGACAGCTACGAACACATGAATTCGGGCAAGCTGGAGGTCGACGCGGCCTATCACGACGACCAGGACGGCCAGCCCTTGATCGGCACCATCAAGGTGTCCGACTACTACATCGTCAACGCCCCGGCCCTGGCCCGGTTGCTGACGGTGGCGGCGCTGTCGGGCATCTTGGACGTGCTGCAAGGCGAAGGCATCGGCTTTTCCACCCTGGACGTCCCCTTCGTGTTGAAGGACGGATTGCTGCAGGTCAAGGACGCCCGCGCCTATGGCGCCGCCCTGGGGTTGACCGCCAAGGGCGAGTTGGACCTGGATGCCAAGCGCATGGCGCTGGAAGGCACGGTGGTGCCGGCTTATGCGTTGAATTCGGTGTTGGGCAACATCCCGGTTCTGGGCTGGCTGGTTACGGGCGGCGAGAAGGGCGGCGGGCTGGTGGCCTTCAATTATTCCATGAAGGGCCCGACCCAGGACCCCGACGTCTTGGTCAACCCGCTTTCGGCGCTGACCCCAGGCTTCCTGCGCAATCTGTTCAACATCTTCGATGACGGCACCGAGACCGAGACGCGGAAACCGTCCCTGGCACCAGCCAGGTGATGGTGACTGACACCGACAGTTCCAAAGCCGATGGTGCGGGCCGGGCCGGCCCCGCGCAGGCTTATCGCATACTCTAACCGTCCTGGTCGTTTGGTCGAGGTGCTCTCATGATTTTCGGTCGTGACGCTGCCCATGCCCCTCGCCTGGCGTTGTCGGGGAACCGAATTCGGAACGCTGCGCGTCTCCTCTGCGATCATTTGCCTTTGGGGCGGCCCGGAAATATTTTCTTTCTTCCAGGGTAACGTGGTTCGTCCTTGATCACGTAACCCAGGAATTTGGTGGCGTAATCGAACATGACTTTCTTGCGCACACCTTTGAAATGAACA
>JAIWOG010000011.1 GCA_020217035.1 Magnetospirillum sp.
AAAGATGGACTGGGCGAGAACTCAAGGATCGGTTCGCCATTCTTGTCGACCGGCGGGGCGTGGTTGAAATCTTGCACTGGCAACAAACGTATGGCGGTTCCCTCGATGTCCAGCCATTCATCCGGTTGCCGACCCGGGTTGGTCAGGCCGGTCAAGCGGCACAACGCCTCTTGGTCGCCGTACCAGGCGTGGTCTTCTTCCGGTAACGCCGCCAGCGTTTCGGCGAGGCGTTGGAAGAAGTGGACGACGGCGCCCTTGTTCCGCGGCCGGCAACCGATGACACCCGCATTGATCCCATGATGCATGTCCGGATCGGTACGCCAGGTCAAGGCGACGTCGTAATCCTCTTCCCACAACGCGCCGCGACAGGATTGCATCAGGATGTCCGGGTCCAGGAACAGGGTCAGCCGGTCGAAATCGGCCGATTCCACGAAGTGCCGCCAAGCATCGACTTCGGCGATCATCAAAGGTTGAGATGGGTCGCCATAATGGATGACCTTGTCGACGGTGACGCCGAAAGGTAATTGCGTTCCTTGGGGAAGCATCAGGATGATGCGGGCTTTGGGGGCGTTTCGGCGAATGGACGCGGCAAGAAAGTTATGAAATATCCAAACATTGTAAGCCAGTGGCATTTCCGCGCCGGGACGGAAGAAAACCACCGCGTTGAATTCCGCGGCTTTCGTCATGGCCTTGCCGCCAAAATCCGCTGAGCGTCGTCTTGCAGGACCTCCACCTCGTGTCTTGGGCGGCAGGTGGCCAGGCGGCTGAGGCGGGACATGTCGGGCTTGCCGTCAATGCTGAAAGGGTGCAACGAATCGGTCGGCGTCAGTGTGTGGTTCTGATCGTCTATGACGTAAAAGTAGTAGCCTTGACCAGAAAGTATCCGTCCGCACGTCTCGCTGCCTTCCGCGTCGATACATTCCAGGATGATATCCGGATGGCATTCGCTCAGCACGCGAGGCATCGAGCGCAGAACATTCGGCTCATGCCCTTCCACGTCGATCTTCATCAGTTCGATGCGGCTGCGGTTCTGAGCGAAGAAGGAATCGATGGTCAACGCCTGTACGGGCAAGACAATCCCGGCGTTTTGCCCGACCCGCCCACCGGTGCTGTGGTACCAGTTTTCGGTCGGGATGGTGAACGGAACGATACCCGCTTTATCCGATACCGCACACTGGAACATGTTGCTGGTGGGCAAACCATTGGCCCGCAAGTTGGTGAGCAATCGGGCGAAATTGATGCCATGGGGTTCGAAGCCGACGATGCTGGCTTTACCGTTGGCCTTAGCGGCGACCAAGGTGTAAACACCGGTATGGGCGCCGACGTCGAAGATGACCTTTGCGTTTTTGGCCAAGCTCGCCCACAAGGCCAAGGTCATCGGTTCGTAACAATGGTTCCACAGCCACCGCAGGGCGACCCCGTCATCCCTTTCCACCAACAGCATGGTGAATTGGATGTCCCCCACTTGGGCATCGACGAAACCGGTATAGGCCGGTTTGGCCAGCAACTCCTGCAACGACAGGCGAGCCCCGGCGGGGACGGCTTGCTCGAGCGCCTTTTGATTGTTCGCTGAGATATGGTCGGTTGGCCGCAAGTCCCAGTCCCCCTTTCTTGCCGTTATTCCGGCTTGACCAGGACGTGGCGCTTCTTGCCCGCCGTCAGCTTGATGACGCCGTCCTTCAACGCATCGGCGCCGATGGCTTGCGCCGGGTCGGTGATGGCCACGTCGTTGACCCGGCCGCCGCCTTGTTGCAGCAGGCGCCTCGCCTCGCCGTTGGAGGCCGCCAGGCCGGCGCGCACGAACAGGGCGAAGGCCGGGATGCCGGCGGCCAGGTCGCCAGCGGGCAAGGTGACGGTCGGCAAGTTGTCGGACAGGCCGCCTTGCTCGAAGGTCTTCCGCGCGGTCTCGGCGGCTTCCAATGCGGCGTCCTCGCCATGGCACAGCTTGGTGACCTCGTGGGCCAGGATCTTCTTGGCCTCGTTGATTTCGGCGCCTTCAAGGGCTTCCAGCTTGGCGATCTCGGCCAGCGGCAGCTCGGTGTAAAGCTTCAGGAAGCGGCCGACATCGGCGTCCTCGGTGTTGCGCCAGTACTGCCAGAACTCCCACGGGCTCAGCATGTCGGCGTTCAGCCACACGGCGCCGCCCACGGTCTTGCCCATCTTGGCGCCCGAGCTGGTGGTCAAAAGCGGGCTGGTCAGGCCGTAAAGCTCGGCCTGGTGGACGCGGCGGCCCAGTTCGACGCCGTTGACGATGTTGCCCCACTGGTCCGACCCGCCCATCTGCAGAACGCATTTATGACGGTTCCACAACTCGGCGAAGTCGTAGCCTTGCAGGATCATGTAGTTGAATTCCAGGAAGGTCAGCGGTTGCTCGCGTTCCAGGCGCAGTTTGACCGAATCGAAGGTCAGCATGCGGTTGATGGTGAAATGCTTGCCGTAATCGCGCAGGAAGGCGATGTAGTTCAACTGGTCCAGCCAGTCGGCGTTGTTGACCATCATGGCGTCGGTGGCGCCGTCACCAAAGCTCAGGTACTTGGCGAACACCGTCTTGATGCCGGCCATGTTGCGGGCGATGTCGGCATCGGACAGCATCTTGCGGGCTTCGTCCTTGCCGGTGGGGTCGCCGATGCGGGTGGTGCCGCCGCCCATCAGCACGATGGGCTTGTTGCCGGTCTTCTGCCACCACCGGAGCAGCATGATCTGCATCAGGCCGCCCACATGAAGCGATTCGGCGGTGCAGTCGAAGCCGATATAGGCCGCCGCCGGACCTTCGGCCAGGCGCTTGTCCAGCGCTTCCAGGTCGGTGCATTGGTGCATGTAGCCGCGTTCGGCGACGACACGCAAAAATTCGGAGCGGGCAGTATTCATGGCTTCTTCTGTCGATCGGTTGCTTGAATGAAGGCTGCCCGTTTAGCACAATCATCGCCAGTCAACAATCGGCGCAAGGCGTTCGATCATGCATATGCGGGCCTTGGGATTGATGAGCGGCACTTCGCTGGACGGCATCGACGCCGCGCTGATCGAAACCGACGGCGAGACGGTGCGGGCTTTCGGGCCGGCGCTGACCCAGCCTTATGACGAATCCCTGCGCGGCGCACTTCGCGCGATCCTGGGGGGGGACGGTCCGGTGGCCGAAGTCGAACTCCGCCTGACCGAAGCCCACGCCCAAGTGGTGGACAAGCTGCTGAGCCGCGCCGGTATCGCGGCGGCCGCCGTGGACGTGGTCGGCTTTCACGGCCACACCATCTTGCACCGTCCTGAACAGGGCCGCACCTGGCAGATCGGTGACGGGGCGCTGTTGGCCAAGCTGACCGGCATCCGGGTGGTCAACGATTTCCGCAGCGCCGATGTCGCCGCCGGCGGCCAAGGGGCGCCGCTGGTGCCGGTTTTCCACGCTGCCTTGGTCCAGGGACACGAAACACCCTTGGCGGTGCTGAACCTGGGTGGGGTCGGCAACGTCACCTGGATCGGCGGCGACGGCGAATTGCGGGCCTTCGATACGGGCCCCGGCAACGCCTTGCTCGACGATTGGGCGATGCGCCATTGCAGCCGCCCGCTGGATCTGGACGGCGAATTGGCGGCGTCGGGACGTGTCGACCTGGAGGCGTTGACGCGCTTTTCCAGCCATCCGTATTTTGCCGTGATACCGCCGAAATCCCTGGATCGCGATGACTTCCGCGCCTTCGCCGAGGCGTTGGTGGGGAACAAAGGCCCCGGTGACGGCGCCGCCACCCTGACGGCCTTCACCACCCGCGCCGTCGCCTTGGCGCGATCGCATTTCCCGCAACCGGCGAAGCGTTGGCTGGTATGTGGCGGCGGACGGCACAATCCGGTGCTGATGGCGTCGCTGCAAGCCGAGCTGGCGGCCCCCGTGGTCAACGTCGACGAATTGGGCTGGAATGGCGACGCCCTGGAAGCCCAGGCATTCGCCTTCCTGGCGGTGCGGTCCTTGCGTGGTCTGCCGCTGACTTTCCCCGGCACCACCGGGGTGGACCGCCCTTTGTGCGGGGGGCGGGTAACCCTTTGCTAACGGCGATGGGGTTCAATGGGCCGTGACGAAGGAGATTGACCGATGAAACGCGCCCTGTTCGCCCTTGCCCTTGCCACGCTGTTTCCGTCCGTCACCTGGGCCGATCAAGCAAGCGCCGTCGCCGCCGTGCGTCAACAGCCTCGGGTGGTGGACGTCAGCGCCGATTCCCAAGGCAACATGTACGTGCTGGTCAAGGGCGAGAACATCAGCTGGAACCAGTACGCCGCCTATCTGTGCAAGGTGGTGGCGCCGCACCAGGGCCGCATCTTCAACATCCGGGTGATCGAGCTGACCCGCGCGATCCGCACCCAGCCTCCAGCCAAGTGGGATCGCCTGGGTCAGGCTGCCTGCGCTCACTAAAGTCTATTCCTGCACCGCGCCTTCGAAGGACGAGGTGTCGCGCTTGGGCCGCTGGTCGTTGAGCGACCGGCCGGTGGCGACGAAATAGGTCTGCTCGGCGATGTTGGTGGCGTGGTCGCCGACCCGTTCGATGTTCTTGGCGATGAACATCAGGTGCGAGCACGACGTGATGGTCCGCGCGTCTTCCATCATGTAGGTCAGGATTTCACGGAACAGGCTGGAATAAAGGTCGTCCACTTCCTGATCGCGCGAGCGCACGGCCAAGGCCCGTTCGGCGTCGTGGGTCAGATAGGCGTTCAACACCTCGCCCAGCAACTCGGCCACCAACTTGCCCATGCGCACCAGCGACCGCATGGGGGCGACGGGCGGCATCTGGTTCAGCACCAAGGATCGCTTGGCGGCATTGGCGGCGTGGTCGGCGATGCGTTCGATGTCGCCAGCCACCTTCAAGGCCGAGATCACTTGGCGCAGGTCGTCGGCCACCGGCGCCCGCAGCGCCAGCACCCGCACGGTCTGTTCGTTGATGAAATGCTCGATCTCGTCGATTTCGTGGTCGGCGTTCATCACTTGGCCAGCCAAGTCGGAATCGCGCTTTTCCAGGGCTTCGACGGATTTGTGCAACTGGGCTTCCGCCAAGCCGGCCATGCGGGCCAGGGAATCGTGCAGACGCTTCAGTTCTTCGTCGTAGGACTTGACGATGTGCTGGTCGCCGATGGTGGGCATGGGCACTCTCCGTTCAGCCGAAACGGCCGGTGATGTAGCCCTGCGTCAATTGCTGCGCGGGCGCGGTGAAGATTTGTTCGGTATCGCCCACTTCCACCAGATCGCCAAGATGGAAAAACGCCGTGCGTTGCGACACGCGGGCGGCCTGCTGCATGGAATGGGTGACGATGACGATGGTGAAGTTCTCGCGCAATTCGTCGATCAGCTCTTCCACCTTGGCGGTGGCGATGGGGTCCAGCGCCGAGCACGGTTCATCCATCAGGATCACTTCCGGCGACACGGCGATGGCACGCGCGATGCACAGGCGCTGCTGCTGGCCGCCGGAAATGCCGGTGCCCTTTTCGTACAGGCGATCCTTGACCTCGTGCCACAGACCGGCTTTTTCCAGGGCGGTCTCGACGATCTGGTCCAGGTGGTCGTTGTCGCGGTAAAGGCCATGGATGCGCGGGCCGAAGGCGACGTTGTCATAAATGGACTTGGGGAACGGGTTGGGCTTTTGGAACACCATGCCGACGCGCATGCGCAACAGCACCGGGTCGAGGGCGTTGGCACCATAAAGCTCGTCGTTGTCCAAGGTCACCTGGCCGGTGACCGAAGCCACGCCGATGGTGTCGTTCATGCGGTTCAAGCAGCGCAGGAAGGTTGACTTGCCGCAGCCCGAGGGACCGATCAGGGCGGTGACCTCGTTGGGGCGGAAATCCAGGTTCACGCCTTTCAGCGCCAGTTTCTCGCCGTAATGTACCTTCACGTCGCGAGCGCACATCTTGGATTCGGCGGCGACGTTCTGGGTGGGGGCTTCCGGCATGGATTACATCCGTTAAAGGTCTAGGGCAGGGTTGGTATAGCGTGGTGAACGGGCAATCAATATTAAGATTATGTGTCAGTTTCCAGCAAAGCGTGGATGGAATTACTCTTGGGACGCCACAGGCCGCGCCGGATTGCCTCTCGCAGTCGCGCTTTGATTTCCGCCAGCGCTGCCGGGTTGTTGCGGGCGATGAAGTCGCGCACACGGTCGTCACCCAGATAAGCGTCGGCCATCAGGTCGAAATGGTGGTTCTTCACCGCGCTGGTGGTGGCGGCGAAGGCGAACAGGTAATCCACCGTGGCCGCCATCTCGAAAGCGCCCTTGTAGCCGTGGCGCATGACGCCCTCGATCCATTTCGGGTTGACCACGCGGGCGCGGACCACGCGTGATATTTCCTCGGACAGGGTTCTTATGCGTGGGCTTTCCGGGCGGGAATGGTCGGGGTGGTACACCGCCGGTTCCTGTCCGCTGGCGTGCTTGACCGCCGCCGTCATGCCGCCTTCGAACTGGTAGTAATCGTCGGAATCCAGCAAGTCGTGTTCGCGGTTGTCCTGGTTCTGCACCACCGCTTCCACCTGGGACAGGCGTTCGGTGAACAGCTCGTGGGCCGCTTCGCCTTCCGCTCCGCCGCCATAGGCCCAGCCGCCCCAGGCGATGTAGGATCTGGCCAGGTCGTCTTGCTTGTCCCAGCCGCCTTCGTCGATCAGCGCCTGCAAGCCGGCGCCATAGGCCCCCGGTTTCGAGCCGAACACGCGCGATGCGGCGCGTGCGCCCAGGCGGGCATGGTCGGCCCGCACACGGGCGGCCAGCGGGTTGATCGCTGCCGGTTCGTCCAGCGCGGCCACGGCGCGGACCGCCGAATCGAACAGGTTGATCAGGTCGGGGAAAGCGTCGCGGAAGAATCCAGACACCCGCAGGGTGACGTCGATTCGGGGGCGGTCCAGCACGGTGTGCGGCAACACCTCGAAGCCGGTGACCCGGCGTGACGCCGCGTCCCAGGTCGGCCGCGCCCCCAGCAGCGCCAGGGCTTGGGCGATGTCGTCGCCGCCGGTGCGCATGTTACTGGTGCCCCAGGCGGTGACCGCCATGCTTTTCGGCCAGTCGCCATGGTCCTGAAGATAGCGTTCCACCAGTAATTGCGCCGATTTCCACCCCAATAGCCAAGCCGAGGGTGTGGGCACCACCCTGGTGTCCACCGAATAGAAATTACGGCCCGTCGGCAGCACGTCGGGCCGTCCTCGGGTGGGGGCGCCGGACGGTCCGGGGGCGACGAAACGGCCGTCCAGACCCCGCAGCAGGCCCTTGATCTCGGCCTCGCCGCACAGGTCCACCGCCGGGATCAGCGTGGCTCGCAGGTGCTCCAGCACCGCTTTGGTGCGGGTCCAGCCCGCTTCGGGGGGGCGGCCGGCCACCAGGGCGCGGGCCATGTCTTCCAGGCGTTCAACCGTGTCGCCCTGGGTGCGCCAGGCCGGGCCAGGGGCCAGGATGGCGGGGCGGGGGCCGCTCCACGCATCGCCAAGCACGCAATCCAACGGATCGAAAGCCAAGGACAAATCCTCGGCCAGCGCCCGCAGCAGGGATTTCTGACCCGGAGCCGGGCCGCGATCGAGGCGTGCCAAAGCCACCAGCAAGTCGATGCGCTGGTCGCCCGTGGGCGACAGCCCGAAAATGTGCAGGCCGTCGCGGATCTGCAATTCCTTCAGCTCGCACAGATGGTTGTCCAGCTTGGCCAGGGCGATGTCGGAATCCTCGCCCGGCGCGATGCCCAGATCGGCGTCCAGGCCGGCCGAGGCGGTCAGGGTCAGGATATCCTTTTTCAGGATGGCCAGACGTCGGGGGTCAACCCCGGCGGCTTCGTAATATTCGTCCACCAGCCTTTCCAACTCGGCCAGCGGGCCATAGCTCTCGGCCCGCGTCAAAGGCGGCGTCAGATGGTCGATGATGACGGCGCCTGCGCGGCGCTTGGCCTGCGTCCCTTCGCCGGGATCGTTGACGATGAAGGGGTAAAGGTTGGGCAGCGGCCCCAGGCAAGCCTCGGGGAAGCATTCGGCCGACAACGCCAAGGACTTGCCGGGCAGCCATTCCAAGTTGCCGTGTTTGCCCATGTGGATGACCGCGTCGGCGCGGAAGAGTTCGCGCAGCCAGGCGTGGAAGGCCAGGTAATTGTGCGGCGGCACCAGATCGGGATCGTGATAGGACGAAGCCGGGTCGATGTTGTAGCCCCGCGCCGGCTGGATGCCCACCGCCACTCTTCCCAACACCAGGATGGGCAACAGGAACTTGCCGCAGGACAACTCGCCGGCGCGGAAGAACGGATCGGCGTCCGGGGCGCCCCAGCGTTGCCGCACCTGATCCTGGACGGCCTGGGGCAGGGAATGGAAGAACGACAGGTAGTCGGGCAGGGCGATGCTTTCGCGCTCGACCCGGTTGTCCAATTGCCGCCAGTCGTTGGTGGCGCCCTGTTGCAGCATGTCCAGCAAGGCGTTGCCGTCGGCGGGCAGGGTGTCGATGCCGTATCCGGCATCCTGCATGGCGCGCAGCACCTGTACTGTGCCGGCCGGGGTATCCAGGCCGACGCCGTTTCCCAGACGGCCGTCGCGGTTGGGGTAATTGGCCAGCACCACCATCACCCGACGCTGATCGATGGCCTTGCGGCGCAGCCGCGCCCAGTTGGCGGCCAAGCCGGCGGCGAACCCGACACGATCGGCCACCGGCTGGTGGCGGGCAAGGTCGCATTGGGTGGCCTGGTCGCGGGTCGCCGCCTTGAACGACACGGCGCGGGCCAGCACCCGGCCGTCCACTTCCGGCAGCGCCACGTTCATGGCGATGTCCTTGGGACCCAAGCCGGTGGCGCCGTCGCGCCAGTTTTCCAGCGTGCCGCCCGAGAACACCACTTGCAGCACCGGGCAATCGGCGACGGCGAAGGGCGAATCCTCGGCCCGCCCGGGGGTGGCCACGGCGAAGCCGGTGGCGTTGACGATGACGTCGGCACCCATGCGGCCCAGCAGCGATTCCACCATGGCCGCCGATTCCACGTCCTTCAGCGATTGGACATAGATGCCTGCGGCGTTCAGCCCCTGGGTGCGCAAAGCCGCCAACAGCGAATCGGCCGGCGCGGTGTCGCCCGACAGCACCTGGGCGCGATAGAACACCAATGCCGCCGAAGGCTTGGCGGGATCCCAACCAACTTGCCAATCCAAATCGGGATAAGGCCCCGCCGTCGGCAGCGGCACCGGCTCCCGCCAATCATCGGACCCCGAGGCCCATTGCAGCAGGCTGTCCATGTTGGTCGGCCCGCCTTGGATCAGCCAGCGCCACAGCCGATCCAGTTCGGGGCCGGGCACGGTCGAGAAGGACGTCAATTGCGGGTCGGGCTTGTCGTCGCCGGGCAGCACCGCCAGCCGGATGCCCCTGGCCCGGCAGGTGGCGGCGATCTGTTCGATGCCGTGCGGCCAATAGGACAGCCCGCCCAGCAGCCGCACCACCACCAACTTGGCGTGGGCGATCACCTGCTCGACATACAGATCCACCGACATGTGGTGGGCCAGGCGCAGGATGTTGGCCAGGCGCAGGCTGGCCGGCAGGCCCAGCCGGGCGTGAGCGGCGGCGACGGCCGACAACTCGCTGTCGGCCGCCGACAGCAGCACCATCTCGGCGGGGCTTTGGCCCAGATCGACGGCTTCGGAACCGTCGGTGATGGAGCCCGGTTGGGCGGCCAGCAGATGCATGAAGGGGTCAGGCCAGGATGGCCGACTCGATGGCGGAGCGGTCCAGTCCCTTTTCGCCGATCACCACCAGACGGCTTTGACGGGCTTCGTCCCCCTTCCACGGCCGGTCGAACCAGCGTTCGATGCGGGTTCCCACCGCTTGCACCACGTGGCGGGCGGGCTTGCCGGAAACCGCCAGGAAACCCTTCAGGCGCAAGATGTCGTGCTCGGCGATGACGGCGATCAGCTTGGCTTCCAACGCCGCCGGGTCGGCCACTTCCGGTAAGCTGACGGCGAAGCTTTCGAAATCGTCGTGATCGTGGCCGTCGTCGCTGTCGTGATGGCTGGGGCGCTGGGCCAGGTCGTCCTCGGCCG
>JAIWOG010000012.1 GCA_020217035.1 Magnetospirillum sp.
CCGCCGACAGGCCCAGGGCGACGATGGGGTCCACCGCCGAACGGCTGGTGCGGATGACCCGCACACCGGGGCGCAGCTTGGCCGTCAGTTCAGCATGGGTGGAGTCCAGGGCGCCAGCGTCCAGCAGGTCGGTCTTGTTCAAGAGCACCATGTCGGCGCAGGCCAACTGGTCCTCGAACACTTCTTCCAGCGGGTTGTCGTGATCGGGCTGGGCCATCATTTCCGGGGTGTCGGCGAAGCGTCCGGCGGCCAATGCTGCGCCATCAACCACCGCCAGCACGCCGTCGACGGTGACGCGGGTGCGGATTTCCGGCCAGTGGAAAGCCTTGACCAGCGGCTTGGGCAAAGCCAGACCCGAGGTCTCGATCAGGATGTGGTCGGGCGGGTTGGGGCGGTCCAAGAGCGCCTGCATGGTGGGCAGGAATTCATCGGCCACCGTGCAGCACAGGCAGCCGTTCGCCAACTCGATGATGTCGTCTTCCCGGCAGCCGGCGACACCGCACGACGCCAGCAACTCGCCATCGACGCCCACGTCGCCGAATTCGTTGACGATCAGGGCGATGCGCCGGCCCTGGTTGTTTTCCATCAGGTGGCGGACCAAGGTGGTCTTGCCGGCACCCAGGAAGCCGGTGATGACGGTGGCGGGGACTTTGCGCATCAAATCATATCCTTCAAGACAAGGGGAAGCCCGGCGGCGACGAACACCACCCGGCGACATGCCTGGGCGACGCGCTGGTTGACGCGGCCCTGATGGTCGCGGAACTGGCGACCCAGCTTGGTTTCAGGGACCAGCCCCAGGCCCACTTCGTTGGACACCAGAACCACGGTACCGCGGGCATTTCGCAGCACCTCGCACAGTTCGGCGGTTTCATGGTCCACGTCGCGTCCGTGATGCATCAAATTGCTGATCCACAATGTCAGGCAATCCACCAGGATGGGCCGCCCTGTGTCGAGGTGACGGTCCAGGCAGGCGGCCAAGTCCAGCGGTTCCTCGATGGTGCTCCACATGGGGCCGCGCCGTTCGGCATGCAAGCGGATACGTTCGGCCATCTCGTCGTCGAGGGCCTGGCCGGTGGCCAGATACAGCGCCGGCGTGTCGGCCAGCAGGTATTCCGCATAGGCGCTTTTGCCCGAGCGGGCGCCGCCAAGAACCAAGGTCGTGTGGGTCATGACAGAAGCAACTACCACATGTTGCTAGGCCGCCGCCAGCACCCGTTTCGCCATCTCGGCGTCGATGTCCTGATGTTCCCCCAACGGCGCCTGATTGCGGGCGGTGAAGCGGGCGGCCACTTGGTCGGCGATGTCGGCGGGCAGATCATAGGCGGCCAGGCCGGTGGGCACGCCGACCGATTCGAAGAATTCTCGGGTCTTGGCGATGGCGGCGCGGGCCTTGTCGTCGATGCTGCCGTCTTTGACGCCCCAGACCCGCTCGGCGTATTGCGCCAGCTTGGCCTTCTTGGTCTCGAACTTCACCGCCATCACCCCCGGCCATACGGCGGCCAGGGTGCGGGCATGGTCGATGCCGGCGATGGCGGTCAGCTCGTGACCGATGTAGTGGGTGGCCCAGTCGTGCGGCACCCCCGAACCCACCAAGCCGTTCAAGGCCATGGCGGCGCACCACATCAAATTGGCGCGGGCCTGGTAGTCGGGCGGATTGGCCATGGCGGCGGGGGCGATTTCCACCAGGGTGGCCAGCACCGATTCGGCCAGACGGTCGTTCAAGGGCGCCTGGGCCGGATAGGTCAGATATTGTTCCAGCACATGCACATAAGAATCGACGATGCCGTTGCCCACTTGGCGGGCGGGCAGGGTATAGGTGCTTTCCGGGTCAAGGACGGAAAAGCGCGGCCACACGGCGGGGCTGCCGAAGCTGAGTTTCTCGTTGGTCTCGGCGCGGCTGACCACCGAGAAGCAGTTCATTTCCGATCCCGTCGCCGGCAAGGTCAGCACGATGCCCAAGGGCACCGCCTGGCGCACCTTGGCCCGCTTGGCCAGGATGTCCCACGGCTCGCCTTCGAACGGAATGGCGGCGGCGACGAACTTGCAGCCGTCGGCCACCGAACCGCCGCCCACCGCCAGGATGAAGTCCAGCTTTTCGGTCCGCGCCAGGTCCACCGCCCGCATCAGGGTTTCATAGCGGGGATTGGGCTCGATGCCGGAAAACTCGTGCCATGTCAGGCCGGCCTGTTTCAGCGCCGCCACCACCTGGGCATGGACGCCGTTGGTCTTGATGGAACCGCCGCCAAAGGCGAACAACACCCGCGACCCGGCCGGGATTTCCCTGGAAATCTGGGCGATCTGGCCCTTGCCGAACAGCAGGCGGACCGGGTTGTGGAAGGTGAAGTTGTCCATGGCGGGCACCCTTGAAAGCGAAACCAAGGGGCGGATTGGGCCATGGACAGGGGCGGATGGTCAATTGCCTAAACCCGGATTTCCCGGATGACTTCGTGGCTTCGTGACAAGTAAGCGCAAATATGCCAGTGAAATCAGGACGATGACACTAGTGGCGAGGTTGCGATGGAGATGGTGGCGAGGGAGGTTGACCCGGCTGATGTGCAGGTCGCTTTTGACAAATGCTGCACGCTGGAACTCCACGGCCCCAGGATCGTCTCCGATGTTGGATCGCTTGTCAGTGATGACGTCCCAGACCTGACCAAGGCAGCAGGGCAGTCACATGCTGGCCGCAGGACCGAGCGTTCCGTCGCCTTGATAGCTCTCGCAATCATGATGGCGGCTGGCGGCAATTGGGCAGGTAGCGCACACGCGCTGTCCCCAGGAGCCACATTCCGAGATTGCGAGACATGCCCGGAGATGGTGGTCGTCGCGCCGGGAAGACAAATTCTGTCATCGTGTCTATCGCGGCGGTTCGTGGAGCGATCACGCGTGGCATCTGCGATCGGCCACCCGAAACGCGAATTCCCAGATGTTCTTTGAAAGCGCGGATCTGGGATTCCGGCTGGTCAGGACGCTCAAGTGAGCCAAGTGCGCCGTTAAGGACGAATTGCCTTGCTTACCTGCGGGCCACCCATCTTGGAAATGCCGGTTTGAAGCTCCCGAGACGCTGCCCGGTCCTGGACGGTCTGGCGGTGAAGGGATAGGCTTTCTTGGTTCACTTCGGACGCCATCATGGATATGGCAGGGAGAAAGGGATGAGCCTTCTCAGCCTGGCCGGAAAACGGCTTTTGTTGACCCAGGCCGACATGTTCATGGGGCCGGTGCTGCGACGGCTCCTGACGGAACAGGGGGCCGAGGTGATCGCCGATACCGGTTCACTGGTCGAGGACGGGGCCGCCGAGGCCCTGGTTCGATCCGCGGGTCGGATCGATGGGCTGGTGGCCAATCTGGCCATTGCCGCTCCCAGCACTCCGGCCCAAGAGGTGGACGACGCCGAATGGCGGGAGGTGTTCGCCCATCTGGTCGATCCGCTGCCCCGACTGGTCCGCTCGGTGGTTCCGGGGATGCGGGAGCGAGGCTTCGGCAAGATTCTGGTCATGGGCAGCGCCTCCGCCCTGCGGGGGATGAAGCGCGCTTCCACCTACAGTGCCGCCCGAGGGGCGCAACTGGCCTATGTCCAGGCGGTGGGGGTGGAACTGGCGCCCTTCAATATCCAGGTCAACGCCATCGCCCAGAACTTCGTCGATAACCCGACCTACTTTCCCGCCGAGGTTCAGGCCAATCCGGCGTTTCATGAGCGGTTGAAGCGCGAGGTGCCCCTGGGGCGGCTGGTCAGTGCGGACGAGGATGCCGTCCTGGCGGCCTATCTGTGCAGCGACGCCGCCAACTGCTTCGTCGGGCAGGTGTTTCCCATGTGCGGCGGCTGGGTGACCAGATAATCCCGTCCTCATCTTCCCGGTCGATGCCGATGTCGATGACGTCGATCATGGCTTCTTGACCGGTGAATCGGGGAAGACGCCTCAGAAGATGTCGAACGGCACCCAGGCCCGGAAGATGCGCCCCAAGGTGCCGTCGTGGGTCATCTGTTCAAGGGTCTGGTCAACGCGGGCCTGCAACTCGGGATGTTGGCGCGAGATGACGACGTGGACCGGCCAGCCGGAATCGATGGGGTCCGAGACAAAGCCGAAAGCGGCGCCTTCCGGGCTGACCAGGAATGGATGCACGGTCATCATCGGCGCCAGGGCCAGATCGGCCTGGTTCATGGGCAAGGTGGCGACCACGTCGAAGATGGTGGGGCGCGTGACCGGCGTGTAGGCGGCGCCGAAATTGTCGACCAGCCACTTGGCCTGGCGCGATCCTTCCTGCACCGCCACCTTGCGGCCCTTGACCAATTCGGCCATGGGCTTTCCCGCCAGTTCGGGGCGGCCGACGAAAGCGGTGGTCGAACGCCAATAGGGGCGGCTGAACAGCATGGTCTTTTCGCGCTCGGCGGTCTTGATCAGGTTACCGAAACCGATCTGCGCCCGGTCGTCGCGGATATGAGCCACCAAGGCGGCCAAGGGCATGGGCTGGAACTTGCAGTTCAGCCCCAGCCGCTGACAGATTTGTCCGGCCACTTCCACGTTGATGCCGCGAAAGCTGCCGTCGGGCATGTGCATGCTGAAATTGGGGGTGGAATCGGTCAGCGCCACGACGACGGTTTCCGCCGCCGCCCCTGGGCGCAGTGTCGCTAGGCACAACAGTGCCGCCGCAAACCACTTCATGGTTTCCCCCCCCCCTCTTCCAGGATGCTACGAAAGTATAAGTATCTGTGCGCGAGATTGGCAAGGCTGGATTGGTCACGCCTTGATCCCGGCCCCTGCCGCCTTGGGGGCGGTGGGGTCCAGCGGCCAACGGGGACGGGGGGCGAAGTTCAACGGGTCGGTCAGGCCCAGGCGGAAGCGTTCGGCCCCGGCCCAGGCGATCATGGCGGCGTTGTCGGTGCACAATTTCAGCGGCGGGGCCAGGAAGGTCAGGCCGGCCTTGGCGGCCAACTGGGTCAGCTTTTCGCGCAACGCCACGTTGGCGGCGACGCCGCCGGCCACCACCAGATGGGTGCCTTGCGGCCAACGGCTTTTGAAGATGTCGACGGCACGGCGCGTGCGGTCGGCCATGGATTCGGCGACGGCGGTCTGGAAAGCGGCGGCGACGTCGGCCACATCCTGGTCGCAAAGCGGGCGGGGCAAGGATTCCACCAGCAGGCGCACGGCGTTCTTCAGTCCCGAGAAGCTGAAGTCGCATCCTGTCTTGCCCTTCATGGGGCGCGGCAGGGCGAAGCGGGCAGGGTCGCCCTTGGCGGCCCATTCCTGGATCTGCGGTCCGCCGGGATAGCCCAGGCCGATCATCTTGGCCGCCTTGTCGAAGGCTTCGCCCACCGCGTCGTCGATGGTGGTGCCCAGTCGGCGATAGTCGCCCACCCCCAGCACCGCCAACAACTGGCAATGGCCGCCGGACGCCAGCAGCAGCAGATAGGGAAAGTCGATGCCATGGGTCAGCCGTGCGGTCAGCGCGTGGCCTTCCAGATGGTTGACGGCCAGGAACGGCTTGTTGGCGACAAGCGCGATGGCCTTGGCGGTCATCACGCCCACCATCACCCCGCCGATCAGACCGGGGCCGCCGGTCGCCGCCACCGCGTCCAGGTCGGCGAAGGTCTTGCCGGCCTGGGCCATGGCCTGGGCGACCATGGCGTCAACATGTTCCAGATGGGCGCGGGCGGCCACTTCTGGAACGATTCCGCCAAAGGGACGATGAACGTCAATTTGCGACAGCACCACATCGGCCAGAATGCGCCTTTCGCCGTCCACCAGGGCGGCGGCGGTTTCATCGCAACTTGTCTCGATTCCCAGGATCAGCACCGAAAAGTCCTTTCCAGATTTCCTCTCATTACCTACAACAGGCCGATCATGACGAAAACCGCAAACACCGCCAAACTCACCATCGGCACGCGCGGATCGCCGCTTGCCCTGGCCCAAACCCACGAGACCCGGGACCGCCTGGCCGCCGCCTGGCCGGAACTGGCGGGCGACGGCGCCATCGTCGTCCAGGTCATCCAGACCACCGGCGACATGATCCAGAACCGGCCCTTGGCCGAAATCGGCGGCAAGGGGCTGTTCACCAAGGAACTGGACGATTCCATGCTGGACGGCCGCATCGACCTGGCGGTCCATTCCATGAAGGACGTGCCCACGGTGCTGCCCGACGGCATCATCCTGCCTTGCGTGCTGCCGCGCGAAGACGTGCGCGACGCTTTCATCTCGCCCAAGGCCAAGACCTTGATGGATTTGCCCGAAGGCGCGGTGGTCGGCTCGGCCAGCCTGCGGCGCGGCGCCCAGATCCTGCACCGCCGTCCCGACCTGAAGGTGGTGAACTTCCGTGGCAACGTCCAGTCGCGTCTGCGCAAGCTGGAAGAAGGGGTGGTTGACGCCACGCTTTTGGCCATGGCCGGCCTCAACCGTCTGGGCCTGTCCCAGCATGTCACCAGCGCGTTCGAGGTGGACGACATGCTGCCGGCGGTGGCGCAAGGCGCCATCGGCATCACCTGCCGCGAGGGTGACGAGCGGGCGCTGAACTTCCTGGCGGCGCTCAACTGCCCGCAGACGATGATCCGCATCACCGCCGAGCGGGCCTTCCTGGCGACGCTGGACGGGTCGTGCCGCACCCCCATCGCCGCCCTGGCGACGGTTGACGGCGAGAAATTGTCGTTCAGGGGCCTGATCATCAGTCCCGACGGCAAGACCATCCACGCCACCAGCCGCCAAGGCACCATCGGCGACGCACAGGCCATGGGCGACGATGCCGGCCGCGAATTGCTGGCGGTGGCCGGTCCCGGCTTCTTCGACTTCAAGGCGTAAGGATGCGTACCGCGCTGGTCACCCGCCCGCGCGACGATGCCGGGCCGCTGGCCGCCGAACTGCAAGGGCGCGGCCTGTCGGTGATGGTCGAGCCGCTGCTCGACATCGTGCCGGTGGACGGCGTCGATATTCCCACCCAGGGCGTCCAGGGCATCCTGGCCACCTCGGCCAACGGCGTGCGCTCCTTGGCCGCCGTGCTTTCCGACCGGTCCTTGCCGGTGTGGGCGGTGGGCGACGCCTCGGCGCGGGTGGCCCGCCAACTGGGCTATGGGCGGGTGGAAAGCGCCGGCGGCGACGTGGACGACCTGGTCGCTTTGGTCAAATCCCGCTGTCTGCCGGATCAGGGGGCTTTCCTGCATGCCGCCGGCTCGGTGACCGCCGGCGATTTGTCGGGACAACTGGCGGCGGCAGGCTTCGAGGTGCGCCGTCTGGTGCTGTATCAGGCGGTCACCGCCGAAGCGCTGAGCGATACCCTGGTCGCCGCCCTGGATCGGGGGGCCGTCGACCTGGCCTTGTTTTTCTCTCCCCGCACTGCCGCTACCTTTGCTAGGCTTGTCCTGGCGGACGGCAAGGGGGAAGCACTGTCCGGGATCACCGCCTACGCCCTAAGCCCCGCCGTGCAGCGGGAATTGTCCGTCTTGTCCTGGGCCGCCATCCGGGTGGCCGAGACACCCACCCAGGCGGCGCTGCTGGCGGCGTTGGATCACGATTTACAGCGGGATGAAGTGATGAGCGATAGCGAAAAGCCGAAAACCGAACAGGAAAACGGCGATTCCGCCAGCCCGGCGCCTGACGCCGCCGCCGCCGAGGTCGTGACCGATGCCGAGGCGCCTGCCGAAACGGTGGCGCAGAAGAAATCCTTTTCCGTTCTGACAGTGGTTTTGGCGGTGGTGATCCTGGTGCTGATCGGCGGGGGCGTCGCCACCTTCGAACAGTGGAAGGACTTGGTCCAACCGCCCAAATCCAGCCCGATGCCGGTGGCGCCGCCGTCATCTTCGGTCGCCGTGCCGCAGCCGGCCTTCCGTCCGGCCACCGAAAGCGAAGCCACCAAGGCCGAACTGACGGCCCTGCGTGACCGTCTGGCGCAATTGGAGGGCCGGCCCCAGGCCGTACTCGACACCAGCCGTTTGGACAAGGCCGAAGCCGCCATCGCCGCGCTTCAGGCGCAGCCGCAAGTGCCGGCCAAGCTGGTGGGCGAGGTCGAGGACATGGGCAAGCAACTGGCCGAGTTGAAGCGCACCAGCGCCGATGCCGCCGCCGTGCTGCGTCTGGCCGACCGCCTGGAAAGGATCGAGGCCGAGTTGCGCGACATCCAGGCCAAGCGCTCCAGCGCCGTGGCGGTGCTGCTGGCGGTGGGGCAATTGCGCGAGTCCCTGGCCCGCGCCATGCCCTTCGACGCCGAGTTGCGGGCGCTGCTGGCCCTGGCCGGCAACGATCCGGAAGTGGTGGCCCAGACCCAGCCCCTGAAGGCGCGGGCCGAAGTGGGCATTCCCACCCAGACCACCCTGGTGGCCCGTTTCCATCGTCTTGCCCCCGATCTGGTCCGCGCCCAAGTGCTGCCCGCCGACCCATCCTGGTGGCGCCAGACCTTGGATCGCTTGGCGGCCCTGGTGGTGGTGCGCCGCGAGGACGGCGACGCCGCCGGGTCGGGCAACGCCGCCGTCGTCGCCCGCATCGAGAAGCGTCTGGCCGAGGATGATCTGGAGCACGCCGCCGACGAGGCCGCCGGCCTGAAGGACGCCGCCGCCGAGATCGTGGCGCCGTGGCTGACCGACGCCCGGGCCCGGCTGGCTGCCGACAGGGCGGCGTCGGCGCTGACCGCCCACGTGGTCGCCCAGGTGGGAGCCCGTCCATGATGGCCCGCCGCCTGTTCCTGTTCGCCGTTCTGGTGGCCGCCTTGGTGGCCGCCTCGGTGTGGTTCGCCGACCGCCCCGGTCTGGTGACCGTCCATTGGCAAGGCTGGCGGGTCGACACCTCGGTTCCGGTGCTGCTGGTCGCCTTGTTGACCTTCATGGTGGTTATGGCCTTGCTGTGGCGATTGTTGTCCACGGTGGTCGCGGCGCCCGGCCGTTTCCTGTCGCGTCGGCGCGAAAGCCGGCGCCAGCGCGGCTATGCGGCGCTGTCCGACGGTTTGGCGGCGGTGGCGGTGGGCGACCGCCGACGCGCCGGCAAGCTGGCGAAGCAGGCCGACAAGCTGTTGGCCGACACGGCCCTGACCGGGCTGTTGACCGCCCAGGCGGCGGAATTGTCGGGAGACGAGGCCGAGGCCGAAAAACGCCTGTCGGGCATGGTGGAACGGCCACAGACGGCGCTTTTGGGCTTGAAGGGATTGCTGACCCTGGCCAAGCGGCGCGGCGACACCGCCGCCGCCCTGGATTATGCCCGCCGCGCCTGGGCGCTGGGGTCACCGGCCGCCGACTTGGCCGCCGACCTGTTCGATTTGCAGGCCCGCGCCGGCCAATGGGTGGAAGCCGAGGCGACCCTGGACGAGGCCCGCAAACGCCGCGCCTTGCCCCCCGAGGACATTCGCCACCGCCAAGCCTTGACCCAGTTCGAACGTTCGGTCCAGGCGGAACGCGACGGCGACCCGGCCAGCGCCTTGTCGTTGGCTTTGAAAGCCCACCAATCCGACCTGACCCTGGCGGCGGTGGCGGCGCGGGCGTCGCGCCTGCTGCACCGCGCCGGCAAGGAACGCAAGGCGGCGGCGGTTCTGGTCAGCACCTGGCAGGTGGCGGCCCATCCGGCTTTGGTCGAAGCCTGGCTGGCCCTGGCACCGGCGGAAACGCCACTGCAACGGGTCAAGCGTCTGGAAAAGTTGGTCAAGGCCAATCCCGACGCCCCCGACGGCCATGTCGCCCTGGCCGAGGCGGCCTTGGCCGCCAAATTGTGGGGCGAGGCCCGCAATCATCTGGAGCTTGCGTGCCGCCAGCGTCCCAGCGCCGCCATCTTCATCCTGCTGGCCCGCCTGGAACGTGAAGAACACCAGAACGAAGCCGCCGCCCAAGCCTGGATGGCCAAGGTGGTGACCGCGCCGGCCGAGCCGGCCTGGCACTGTGCTGCTTGCGGCAAGCCCGCCGACCTGTGGGCCAGCACCTGTCCGGCTTGCGGCACCCTGGACAGCTTGTGGTGGGGGCAGCAGACCCAGGCGTTGTTGCCAGCGCCCGGACAGGCTGCGGAAAAAGGCTGATTTGGCTCCCCACACCCTTCGCCGTCAT
>JAIWOG010000013.1 GCA_020217035.1 Magnetospirillum sp.
GCGCGGGCTTGACCCGCGCAGCCACATCGATCCGCTTATCTATTTGTTTCCAATGGCGCTTCTGCGGGGAAGCGTGGATGGCCGGGTCAAGCCCGGCCATGACGGATGGTGTAAAACGACGTGGACACCGGGGTTTTTCGCAGCGCCCTAAGCCTCGAACGCGATGTCGACGCCGAACTTGGCCTTCAGCTCGGCGGCCAGCACCTGCGGCAGCTTGGCGGCGGGATCGCGGGTGCTTTGCCATTCTCCGTCGGCATGGTCGTAATGGGTGGCGCCGCTGACCGGCGACGACATCCAGATCTGCCGGTTGGGGGCATGCTTGTTGATGACGTATTGCCCGCCGCTGTCCAGCGACAAGGTCAGGATGCCGCCTTGCAACTCGGCGTCGATCTCGTCGCCCAGCACCTCGTCGATGGTGTCGGCCATCAGGTTCAGCAATTGGTCGGCGGCAGAGGCGAAGAGGCTTTCGTCGATGCTCATGGTCGGTCCTTTGTTCTCGTGCAGATTGGGACACTAACCAAGATGACGGCGTCCGCCAAGACCATCGGGTGAAGGCTGTATTTATGGTGGACGGCCTTTCAACGAACGGTGATACTGTTGCATATGCAGGAACCCCGGCAGAGGGTCCGCAAGCAGAGGGAGACATCCATGATCCGCATCTTGGTCATCGAAACCGAGCTGCGTGCTCGTCAGGCGTTGAAGACGATCCTGGAAGGCGCCGGCTACGAAGTGATCGTCGCTGTCGATTCGGGGGACGCGCTCAGCCGTCATCGCACCCATCCCGCCGATCTGGTCATCGCCGACGGCATCGACGAACCGCCCCCCGGCGCCCGCATCCTGGCGGTGCCCGGCGGCACCGACCAGCGTCGCGCCATGCTGTCCGAGCGTTTGCGCCTGTCGGGGGCCAAGACTTTCCTGCCCAAACCGTTCCGTCGCGACGATCTTTTGGACGCTGTCCGGGCCAGTTTGACATGAAAAACCGCGTCAGCGGAAAAAGCTGAAAAAAAGTGCAACCCCACGCTTGCGCAGGCTTGGGGATTTCTGTATAGAGAGCGCCTTCGATTTGCAAAGCAGGACGGCCATGAAGAACGACATTCATCCCGATTACCATGAGATCAACGTGGTGATGACGGACGGCACCGAATTCACGACTCGTTCGACCATGGGCAAGGCCGGCGACACTCTGCGTCTGGACATCGATCCCAAGTCCCATCCGGCTTGGACCGGCGTTCACCGCATGGTGGATTCGGGCGGTCAGATCGCCAAGTTCAACAAGCGTTTCGCCAGCTTCGGCATCAAGTCGTAAGTCTTGTTTCCGGCGCCTGCCGCCGGACCGCCGACAAGCGGGAAAAGCCGCCAGATGAGAAGTCTGGCGGCTTTTTCCTTGTTTATTGTGGACTTCGCTGCGGTAAGACGGTACAGCAAGCGAGGGGGTAGGGAGGCTTTCGAGCCTGAATGGCGGACGCGCATAGACCATGATCATCGTCCACTACGAGGTATATGTCCTCGAAGGTCGCGGATGGATGCTGCATGCGCGTTTTCCCCGCATGGAGCGCGAAGGAGCGCTTGCCGAAGCCAAGGAACTCGAAACGTCCCTGAAGCTTCAGGTCCGGGTGGTCCGCGAGACCTATTACACCGACAACAATGCCTTCGAGGAAGCCGAGATCTATGTGACCGGCGGCAAGGTCGAGCGGGCGGCCCCGCAAGCCAGGGCCGCTTCCGGCGGCGGCAAGTCGTCCTGGGGGGCGCCGGGGCCGTCTTCCGCCGCCACGGCCAGCGCACGCGCCAACACGGCGAAGCCGGGGCGCGGCAAGCCCGCCGCCAAGGCGACCAAGGCCGGCAAGCTGGCCGTGTCGGAACTGGAAGTGGCGCACGCCCGCCAAGTGTTCTTCCGCCTGCTGGCCATCGGCGCCTGCGGATTGGCCGTCGCCCTGTTGGCCATCAAGCTGACCCCCAACGTGATCATGGTTTTGTGGAAGATGGGCTTCGGCATCAAGGTCGACGCCGCCAGCTACAGCCAGTTGCTGATGGTGATCTTCGCCCTGACCTTCTTGATGACCTCGGTTCCCCTGGCTTTGAAGTTCATGCCGAGCAAGGGAGAGCGGCGTCCGCGTCCGGCCCCGATGACGGCGCCTCCGCCGCAAGCGCCGGCCAAGCCCCAGGCCATCAGCAAGGAAATGAAGAAATCCTTGGAAAAGCTGGCCAAGGAAGCCGAGCGCGCAAAGCGGCCCGAGGACGATTCCGACGACGACTTGCCACCCTTGGATTTGGACCTGGATGACGACAAGCCGTTGGCCGAGGAGGTCGCCGAGGCCGAGCGCGAGCGGAAACAGGACAAGCCCGACAAGGTGGAAGCCGCGCCCACCCAAAGTGTCGAGGCGCAAATTCCCAAGGTCGGCAAGTTCCTGAACGGCGCCATGGAGGCGGTGCGTCAGGAACGCGTCACCATGGATAATTACAACCGTTTCGCCATGCACCTTTACATGGCAGGGGCTGTCGAGGCTTTGATCGAGTTCCGCAAGCTGGGTGCCAAGGCACTGGAACCCTTGATGGCGGAAGCCCTGGACCAATTGGGCACCAGGGGCGACGCCGCCCGCAATTTCCACGACAAGCTGCCGGAATACCGGCGTGAAGCCCGCTACAAGTCGGTGGTCGAGGCTGGACGCAACGCCATGGGCAACTTCCTGCTGGGTGACGAGATGGGGGCGCATCTGGCGTTGCGCGACGTCTATCGCGACTGGAACCGCAAGGTGGACCAGAAGCAGGGCCAGATGATGACCGTGCTGTTCACCGATATGGTGGATTCCACCAATATGACCCAGCAGCGCGGCGACGCCGCCGCCCAGGAAATCGTCCGCCGCCACAACCTGATCGTGCGAAATGCCCTGGCCCGCTTCGGTGGTCACGAGGTCAAGCACACCGGCGACGGCATCATGGCGTCCTTCCTGTCGGCCGCCGGGGCCATCGACGCCATGATCCAGGTGCAGCGTCAAGTGACCGAGCACAACACCCGAATGCCCAGTCAGACCCTGCATTTGCGCATCGGTCTGAATGCTGGCGAACCCATCCAGGAAGAAGACGATTTGTTCGGCTCGACCGTGCAATTGGCGGCACGGGTCTGCGCCGCCACCGGCACCGACGAAATCTATTGCACGGCTTCGGTGATGGAATTGTCGGGCAAGCCCAATTCCATGTTCCGTTCGGTGGGCGCAAAGGCGGTGAAGGGATTCCGCGACCCCATCACCATGTATGAAATCCTGTGGAAGTGATCAGTTCAGCCGCTGCAGCATCTGGCGTTCCAGCCGGGCCACCCGCTGGTAAAGGCTGAGCGAGCGGGCCAGCAGGCTTTTCAGCCCCTTGGGCAGGCATTCGTCGCCATCGTGGCTTTGATCCAGGCAAACATCGGTTCCCGACAGCCGGTTAGCCTCGGCCAAGGCTTCGACCAGGTCGACTTCCCCTTCATGGACGGCGCGTTGCATCAACAACCACGCCATCACCTGGGTCAGGCGCGAGGTGACCCGCATGGCCTCGCACGACACCCGCAATCCCTGTATGGCTTCGAACTGCCGTCTTTCCCGCTGTTCCACATGGCTGACGTAGTTCCGGGCCTCGACCATCAAGGCCATGGTTTCGTCATAGGTGCCACCAAAGAAGGCCGGTTGCGACATGCCAACGCTCCCTGACGGGTCCTTGGCCTCACAGCCTGGGACCTTTGGTAATAGTGTCGCGATCCAATGTTAGGATGGAAAGAGTCGGAAAAAATATCAAGAGGTAAACATCTGTAAAACTAAGTGATAAATTGGATAAAATTATAAATATTGAATTTCAACTATGATGTATTCATAGTGTAAATCAGTTGTTAATGTGATTGTGCGGGGTCGCCATGCGCTTCGTCGTCGCCGAATCGTTCGACAAGAGCGAAATAAATCATTTTTTTGACGCCGATATTAGTTGTCGTATTGGCGGCGTCATCAAATCACGTAGCGGCAAGATTTATCGGGTCGAAGATTTCGCCTGGCATACCGATACCTTCGACCACACGCCCAACGTCCGCGTCCTGTTGAAGCGCGAGAAGTGACCCGTCCTCAGCCGCGGTGCTTCAGGAAAGCGTCGCGGATGAAAGCGGGGATAGGCGTCGGGCGTTGGGTGGCGCGTTCGACGAAGACGTGGGTCCAATGGCCGTCGGCGGCGGCCTCGTCGGTATCGCCGTCGAACAGGGCCAGACCATAGCGGACCGACGAATTGCCCACATGCTCGATGCGCAAGCCGCCGCAGACCGGTTCCGGCCAGGACAGCGGCCGCCGAAAGCGGCATTGGCTTTCGGCGGCGAAGGCGACGGCGTCGCCGTTCATGATGTCCATGGCGCACGGACCGCGCAGGAACTCGACCACCACCAACTCGAAGAAACGGTAATACTCGACGTTGTTGATGTGGCCGAACATGTCGTTGTCCGACCACCGCGTCTGGATGGTGGTGACAAAGGGGAAGTCCTGGCGTCGGGGCGCGGGTTCACGGCTCATTGCGCGGTCCAGCCGCCATCCATGGTCAGGTTGGTGCCGGTCATGTTGCCGGCGGCGTCCGAGCACAGGAACACCGCCAGTTCGCCCAGTTGTTCCGGGGTGGTGAAGCGCTTGGACGGCTGCTTTTCCGACAAAAGGTCGCGGCCGGCGTCGGCCACCGACAATCCTTGCGCCTGGGCGCGGGCGTCGATCTGCTTTTGCACCAAAGGCGTCAGCACCCAGCCCGGGCAGATGGCGTTGCAGGTGATGCCGGTTTCGGCGTTTTCCAGGGCGACCACCTTGGTCAGGCCGACGATGCCATGCTTGGCCGCCACATAGGCCGCCTTGTTGACCGAGGCCACCAGGCCATGCACCGAGGCGACGTTGATCAGCCGGCCCCAGCCCTGGGCCTTCATGGCCGGCAGCGCCGCGCGGATGGTGTGGAAGGCCGAGGACAGGTTGATGGCGATGACCGCGTCCCAGCGGGCGGCGGGAAAGTTCTCGACCGCGTCCACATGCTGGATGCCGGCGTTGTTGACCAGGATGTCGACGCTGCCCAGGCGCTTTTGCGCGTCCTCGATCAGGCTGACGCATTCCTCGGCCTTGGACAGGTCGGCGCCGTTATAAAGAACCTTGACGCCGAATTCCTTTTCCAGGCCGGCGCGCAATTCCTCGATGCCGTCGCCGAAGCCGTTCAGCATGATGCCGCAGCCTTGGGCGGCCAGTGACCGGGCGATGCCCAAACCGATGCCGCTGGTGGACCCGGTGACCACGGCGTTGCGTCCCTTCAACATCTTAGAACCCCTTGTCTTATGGTTTCTTGAACAGGGCCTCGGCCCCCCGCTTGACGTTTTCCTTGGCGGCGATGGCGCTTTCGGCGCGGACGATCTCGGCCTTCAGTTCGCCGATATAATCCTGCAATTCCTCGATTCCCATGATCTCCAGGTTGCGCAAGGGCGCGACCTTCTTCTTGGGTTCCAGGTCGTCCCAATCCATCCGCGTTCTCCTTCGCCGCTTGCCAGGACGGCATGAACGTACCAGATTGACCCCACCAGGGACAGACCAAGGAAGACCCCGACCATGCTGCCGGCGACCATGACCTGTATCGAGATTTCCACCCCCGGCGATTGCGACGTCTTGCAGCCGGCGACACGGCCGCTGCCGGTCGCGGGGCCGGGTCAGGTGCTGATCAAGGTGGCGGCGGCGGGTGTCAACCGTCCCGACGTGTTGCAGCGCCAAGGCGCCTATCCGGCGCCGCCCGGCGCCTCGGACCTGCCGGGTCTGGAGGTTTCGGGCACCGTCGCCGCCTTGGGTGACGGGGTTGCCCAGTGGCAATTGGGCGATTCGGTTTGCGCCTTGTGCGCCGGCGGTGGCTATGCCGAATATGTCGCCGTCGATGCCCGACATTGCCTGCCCATTCCCGACGACTTGCATTTCAACGAAGCGGCGGCTCTGCCGGAAACCCTGTTCACCGTCTGGCACAATGTGTTCGAGCGCGGCCAACTGAAAGCCGGCGAGACGTTCCTGGTGCATGGCGGGGCGTCCGGCATCGGCACCACCGTCATCCAATTGGCCAAGGCCATGGGGGCGACCGTCTTCGCCACCGCCGGCGGCGCCGCCAAATGCGCCGCCTGCGTGAAGCTGGGGGCCGACCGCGCCATCGACTACCAGAGCGAGGACTTCGTCGAGGTGATCAAGGCCGAACGTGGCGGCAAGGGTGTCGACGTCATCCTGGACATGGTGGGCGGCGACTATCTGCCCCGCAACGTCAAGTGCCTGGGCTTCGAAGGCCGTCTGGTCAACATCGCCTTCATGAAGGGCCCGGTGGCGGAAATGAACATGATGCCGGTGATGTTGCGGCGTCTGACGCTGACCGGCTCGACCCTTCGGCCGCAATCGGACGAGGCCAAGGCGCGGATGGCGCAAGGGCTGCTGGACCATGTCTGGCCCCTGGTGGCGGCGGGCAGGGTGCGGCCGCTGATCCATGCCGAGTTCCCGCTGACCCAGGCCGCCGATGCCCACAAGCTGATGGAATCAAACACCCATGTGGGCAAGATCGTGTTGACCGTTTGACCACCGGCGCGGCCTCCCATATAACTACCGCAATCCCAAAAAGTGCCCCGCCATGGCACCGGGACCGACGCCCTGACCGGCCGGTTCCGCACGAGATTTCGCAAGGAGATGATTATGGCTTTGCCGCTGATGCCCAAAGCGACTGCCGTCTGGCTGGTCGAGAACACCGCTCTCAGCTTTGAGCAGATCGCCGAGTTCTGTGGTTTGCATTCCCTGGAAGTGCAGGCCATCGCCGACGGCGAAGTGGCGACCGGCATCGTCGGTCTGGACCCGGTGGCCAACGGCCAGATCACCAAGGCCGAACTGGAACGCTGCGAGGCCGACCCGGACGCCACCCTGCGCCTGAACGTCACCGATTATCCGCAGCCCCGCGCCAAGCCCAAGGGTGCCCGCTACACCCCGGTGTCCAAGCGCCAGGACCGTCCCGACGCCATCGCCTGGCTGCTGAAGCACCACCCCGAATTGTCGGACGCGCAATTGTGCAAGCTGATCGGCACCACCAAGCCGACCATCCAGTCGGTGCGCGAGAAAAGCCACTGGAATGCGCCCAATATCAAGCCGCGCAACCCGGTGACCTTGGGGCTGTGCTCCGAAAGCGACCTGGAGAAGGCCGTCGCCATCGGTCGCGGCCGCGCCGGCGGCCCGGTCAGCCCGCAATATCACGACGACAGCGAGGACGCCGGCGAATAATCGCCCTGTCTTTTTGCGACGACTTCGACGCCCGCCACAAAGCGGGCGTTTTTGTTTCATAATTCCGCCAAACCTGGCGGTGATGATTCCCACCATCGGCTGTCGCCGGACGGGAGGTCATCATGCGTAAGGGTCTGTTCATCGCCGCCGCCCTGGTGCTGGGCTTGTCGGCATGCGCCCAGCCGGGCGGCAACGGTTTCGGCATCAGCAAGTCCACCGGCGGCGCCATCCTGGGCGGCGCCGGCGGCGCCCTGGCCGGGTCGCAGTTCGGCGGCGGCAAGGGCAAACTGGCGACCACCGCGCTGGGCACCCTGTTGGGGGCCTGGATCGGCTCGGAAGCCGGCGCCTCCATGGATCGCGCCGACCAGAATTATTATTCCAACCAGCAGCGCGGCACTGCGCCGCCGGCTTACGGCTATGGGCAACCGTCTTATGGCTATGCCCAACCGGCCCCGGTCTATCGCCCACAGCCGCAGATCCAGTGGAACGACCCGCGTGGATACGATTCGATGCCGCCGCGTTACTGACGGACGGGAAAGTGTCGTCGTTCGGGGGGGGATGAATTGTCGCGATAGTAGATGTATGTGATAAATAACCATCGAAAAGTTGTCGATGGTGGTTTGATGCGCGGAATCGCTCTATGCGTGGTCGTTCTGGCTGGAGTCTTCTCGTCGGCGGCCCCTCCCCATGTTCGGGCGGCGGATGTCGGTGCCCAGCAGGTGGCCGGATTATTCATGCTGACCTGTATGCAATATCTGGGGAACCGCGACGGTCTGTTGGGGTTCTTGGCAGAGCGGCGGGTTCCTTCCATGCCGTCACAGGCGGCGGAGAGATTCCTGCGCAAGCCGGGCGAAGGAAAAGTCTTCGATGCCAGCAGGCCAGGGACCCGGCTGGCGCTGGTTTCTCATGATAACGGGTTGTGCAGCGTGTTTTCAGACACGGCCAGCGGCCCCGAATCCGTGGCTTTAACCCTTCAGAATCTTCACGATTTAAAAGTGCCTGTGAAATTGGTGAGGGAATCGACTCATCCCAATGATCCATCGCTCAAGAACCAAGGCTTTGAAGGTGAATACTTTGGACGGGCGTTTCAGATGGTCCTGAGTTCGTCTTCACAGGTGGGGCGAATGCAGGTCATGTTTTCGGTCTGGCCGAATCAACCATAAAAAAAGGAGCGAGTGCCTTGGCACCCGCCCCTTATTCCGGAAACGGAAACGTTTACGGCGCGGCCACCGCCGCCGGCGGCAGGCCGGGGCGATTGGCGGCGGCTTCCGCCAGGCTTTCGCCCAGATATTGGTCGACCATCTCGGCCAGCGGTTCCAGGTGGTCGCCGAAGAAGTGGTTGGCGCCTTCCACCGTGCGGTACTTGACGCGGATGTTCTTCTGGCTGCCCAACTTGGCCGCCAGCTTGGCCACCGAGGCTTCGGGCACGGCGTCGTCGGCGGTGCCGTGGACGATCAGGCCGGAAGACGGGCAGGGCGCCAGGAAGGTGAAGTCGTAGGCGTTGGCTGGCGGCGCCACCGAGACGAAGCCGTCGATTTCCGGACGGCGCATCAGCAACTGCATGCCGATCCAGGCGCCGAACGAGAAGCCGCCCACCCAGCAGGCGCTTGCGTTGGGGTTGTAGGTCTGCATCCAGTCCAGCGCCGAGGCGGCGTCGGACAATTCGCCCTGACCGTTGTCGAACTTGCCCTGGCTGCGGCCGACGCCGCGGAAGTTGAATCGCAGCGTCGAGTAACCGCGCTTCACGAAGGCGTTGTAAAGGGCGTAGACCACCTTGTTGTTCATGGTGCCGCCGTGCTGCGGATGCGGATGCAGCAACAGGGCGATGGGCGCGTTGGTCACCTTGGAATGGTGATAGCGGCCTTCCAGGCGTCCGTCGGGTCCGTTGAAAATAACCTCGGGCATCGTGTCCCCTATACCTGTCTTGGTTCGTTATCTGACGCACGGCCGGCTTCCGCCAGGGCAGCGGAAAAATCCCGAGTATGCGCGTCGGGGAATAATTGGCGGGTTTTGGGCTGATGGCCGGTCATACTTGACCGGCTTTGTCGGGCATCCTATATTCACCTCAACGAAAGCAACCCGCGCCCAAGGCCCCCCTTGGCCCTTGATGCGCACATGGGTTGCGTCCTCGAGCGGAAGATTAGCATATTGCCGGCCATGGTTTTCAAGTCTCTTCGCGAAGATATCGCCTCTATTCGCAGCCGCGACCCGGCGGCGCATTCCATCATCGAGGTGATCCTTTGCTATCCCGGACTGCATGCGCTGCTGATTCATCGGCTGGCGCATTGGTGCTGGGGCGTCGGCTTGAAGCTGCTGGGGCGTGTCCTGTCCCATGTGGGCAAGGTGTTCACCGGCATCGAGATTCATCCCGGCGCCACCATCGGTCGCCGCTTGTTCATCGACCACGGCACCGGCGTGGTGATCGGCGAGACCGCAGTCATTGGTGACGACGTCACCCTTTACCACGGCGTCACCCTGGGCGGCACCTCGCTGCACAAGGGCAAGCGTCACCCGACCCTTGAGGACGGCGTCATCGTTGGTTCCGGCGCCCAGGTCCTGGGGCCGATCGTCGTCGGCAAGGGGGCGCGAATCGGCGCCAACGCCGTGGTGCTGACCGAGGTGCCGCCCGGCGTCACCATGGTGGGCATTCCCGCCCGTGCCGTGCTGCGCAAGCCGAAAGAGGGCGAGCCCACCTTCTGCGCCTATGGCCTGGAAGACGACAACCTGCCCGACCCGGT
>JAIWOG010000014.1 GCA_020217035.1 Magnetospirillum sp.
GGCCCGCGCCATCGACAATTTGCGGGCCCAGGTCAACACCTTGGTGGAACGGGTCCAGGAACTGGAAGCCGAACGCGCCCATCATCATCAGCCCATCCGCCATCCGGCCAATGTCGTCGTCCTGGGGGACGACGACCGCAACCAGGCGGTTTAAGAAAAAGGCCAATCATCGGACTGGGGTCCGATCGTTCAGGAGAGACAGCAGTGAAACTCAGCACCAAAGGTCGTTACGCCGTGATGGCCATGGTCGACCTGACCAGCCATTCCCATGGCAACCCGGTTGCCTTGGCCGACATCGCCGAGCGCCAGGAAATCTCGCTGTCCTATCTGGAGCAGCTGTTCGGCAAGCTTCGGAAGGGCGGGCTGGTGAAAAGCGTGCGCGGCCCCGGCGGCGGCTATCTGCTGTCGCGTCCGGCGGCGCAGATGCGCATTTCCGACATCATCCTGGCGGTGGACGAACCGATTCAGACCACCCGGTGCTCGCCCGGGTCGCCGGCCGGCTGCCACCACAACAAGGGCCGCTGCCTGACCCACGACCTGTGGGAAGAACTGGGCAACCAGATCTATCTGTACCTGTCCGCGGTATCGCTGGCCGATGTGTGCGAACGCCGCATCCTGGGCAGCTCGGGCATGTTTCACGGCAATTCCGGCACCGTCGCCGCCCAGTAAGCGGCGCGATGCGGACTAATAAGGAGGCTTGGCTTCGGTGAGCGTGTCGGTTTACCTCGATCACAACGCCGGCGCTCCGGCGCGGCCCGAGGTCATCGACGCCATGGTCGAGACCCTGTCCGCCGCCGGCAACCCGTCTTCCGTCCATGATTTCGGCCGCCGTGCCCGCGCCCGCCTGGAGGCGGCGCGGCGCGACGTCGCGGCCGCCATCGGGGCCGATCCTTCGGGTGTGGTCTTCACCTCGGGCGGCACCGAGGCCAACGCCCTGGCGCTTCGTGGGACCGGGCGTCGGGTTCTGGTGTCGGACATCGAACACGCCTCGGTGCGGCAATGCGGAGAGGCCCAGATCGTTCCGGTCGGGGCCGACGGCGTCGTCGATCTGGAAGGGTTGGGTCGCCTGCTGGCCGCCGATCCCAAGCCGGCCCTGGTGTCGGTGATGTTGGCCAACAACGAAACCGGCATCATCCAGCCGGTGACCGACGTGGTCCGTCTGGCCCGCGCCCACGGCGCCCTGGTCCATTGCGACGCCGCCCAGGGTTTGGGGCGTATGCCTGTTTTTTTGTCGGACCTTGATGTCGACTTCCTGACATTGAGCGCACACAAAATGGGCGGGCCGTCGGGAATTGGTTGTTTAGTGTTGTCTAACAGCGACATTTCCTTGGCACCCATCTTGCTTGGTGGTGGTCAGGAGAAAAGTCGTCGAGCGGGAACTGAAAATCTTGCCGGCATCGTCGGCTTCGCCACCGCCGCCAGGTTGGCGGCGGCGGAAGCCAAGGGGGGCGATGCCCCGGCAAGGATGAGGACGCTGCGGGACGCCCTGGAAGCCCAAGCGGTGGAAAAGGTGCCCGAAGCAAGGATCGTGGGCGGGTCGTCGCCCCGGCTGTGCAACACCTCGTGCCTGATCTTGCCGGATGTCGCCGCGCAAGTTCAGGTGATGGCCTTGGATTTGGCCGGGGTGATGGTCAGCGCGGGTTCGGCCTGTTCATCGGGTAAGGTGGCTTCCAGCCATGTGCTGGCGGCCATGGGTTTGGGGCCGGGTCTGGCCGATTGCGCCATTCGCATCAGCCTGGGGCCGGACAGCCAAGCCCAAGATGTCGATGCCTTCCTGTCCGCCTGGAGCGACTTGGCCCGGCGGAAAGGAAAAACAGTCAAGGACGCGGCCTAGGCCGCCAAGCGAAAGGACCTGAAGCGATGACCATCCCCTCCATCGGCCGACGCCCGGGACAGCCGATCTATCTCGACTATCAGGCCACCACGCCGTGCGACCCGCGCGTGGTCGAGAAGATGCTGCCGTATTTCACCGAGAAGTTCGGCAACCCGCATTCGCGCAACCATCCCTATGGTTGGGAAGCGGAAGAAGCGGTGGAGCAGGCCCGCGAGCAGGTGGCCGCCATCATCGGCGCCGATGCCAAGGAAATCATCTTCACCTCGGGCGCCACCGAGTCCAACAACCTGGCCATCAAGGGCGTCGCCCAGTTCTACAAGGACAAGAAGGACCACATCGTCACCGTGGTCACCGAGCATAAATGCGTGCTCGATACCTGCCGCCACCTGGAACAGGAAGGCTTCAAGGTCACCTATCTGCCGGTCCAGACCAACGGCCTGATCGACTTGACCGAACTCGAGGCCGCCATCACCGACAAGACCGCCATCGTCTCGGTGATGGGGGTGAACAACGAAATCGGCGTCATCCAGCCGCTGGCCGAGATCGGCGCGTTGTGCCGCAAGAAGGGGGCCTTCTTCCATACCGATTGCGCCCAGGCGGTGGGCAAGATCGAGTTGGACGTGAACGCCATGAACATCGACCTGATGTCCATTTCCGGCCACAAGATCTATGGCCCCAAGGGCATTGGCGCCCTTTACGTGCGCCGCCGTCCCCGCGTGCGCATCGTCCCCATGATCAATGGCGGCGGGCAGGAACGCGGCATGCGGTCGGGCACCCTGGCGACGCCGTTGTGCGTGGGCCTGGGCGAAGCCTGCGCCATCGCCCAAGCCGAGATGGGCGCCGAGGCCGAGCGTCTGCGGGCCATGCGCGACCGTCTGTTGGGCGGCCTGAAGCAGCGCCTGCCGGAAATCTACGTCAACGGCGACCTGGACAACCGTGTCGCCGGCAACATCAACATTTCCTTCGCCTTCGTCGAAGGCGAGGGGCTGATGATGGGGGTCAAGGATCTGGCGGTGTCGTCGGGCTCGGCCTGTACCTCGGCGTCCTTGGAGCCGTCCTACGTGCTGCGGGCCCTGGGTCTGGACGCCGAAATGGCCCATACCAGCTTGCGCTTCGGCATCGGCCGCTTCACCACCCAGGAAGACATCGACTACGCCATCGACCACACGGTCAAGGCGGTCGAGCATCTGCGCTCGCTGTCGCCGTTGTGGGACATGCACCTGGAAGGCGTCGACCTGAAATCCATTCAGTGGGCGGAACACTGATCCGTCCCCATATGTAAGTTATCGACATGATCAGGGCCGTCCCCTCGGCCCGGAAATCGGAGGATCACATGGCTTATAGCGACAAGGTCGTCGACCATTACGAACACCCGCGCAACGTCGGTTCGCTGGACAAGGATTCCACCGATGTCGGCACTGGCCTGGTGGGCGCTCCGGCCTGCGGCGACGTCATGAAGTTGCAGATCAAGGTCAGCCCGGAAGGCATCATCGAGGACGCCAAGTTCAAGACCTTCGGCTGCGGTTCGGCCATCGCCTCGTCTTCGCTGGTCACCGAATGGGTGAAGGGCAAGACGCTCGACGAAGCCGCCGCCATCAAGAACACCGACATCGCCAACGAACTGGCGTTGCCGCCGGTCAAGATCCACTGTTCGGTGCTGGCCGAGGATGCTATCAAGGCCGCCATCAAGGATTACAAGTCCAAGACCGGTCTTGTCGAAGACGAGAAGGCGGCCGGCTAGCCGGCCTAGGGTTGAAGACGAGAAGGCCGCCGGCTGAGCCGGCGGCGTCTATGACGAGAGAGGGATCGCTTATGGAACTCAAGGCTCCCATCAGCATCACCGAAAGCGCGGCGGCGCGGGTGCGGACCATGCTGGAAAAGCGTGGCAAGCCATCGGCCGGCATCCGTATCGGCGTGCGTTCCAAGGGTTGTTCCGGCATGCAATACACGCTGGAATACGCCGACGAGAAGTCGCCCTTCGACGAAGTGGTCGAACAGAACGGCATCACCGTGCTGATCGACCCCAAGGCCGCCATGTTCATCTTCGGCACCGAGATGGATTGGGTGGAAGAAAAGATGCAGTCGGGCTTCGTCTTCCGCAATCCCAACGAAAAGGGGCGTTGCGGCTGCGGTGAATCCTTCCACGTCTGACGAGGTGACAACATGCCGGAAGGGGGTGCGATGACCGCCAGCATTGCCACTGCCGCGGCCTCCGTGGTGCCGTGCTGGTCCTGCAAGGGGCCGGTGGCCGCCCGTGCCTTGTTCTGTTCCGTGTGCGGGGCGGTGCAGGGGCCCGGCGCCATCGACCATTTTTCCCGCCTGGGCCTTCAGCCCACCTTCGACGTCGACCTGGACTTGCTGGAAAAGCAGTATTTCGGCTTCCAGCGCCGTCTGCATCCCGACCGTTTCGCCGCCAAGTCGCCGAAGGAGCGGGCGTTGTCGCAAAGCCAGGCGACGGCGCTGAACGAAGCCTACGAGACGTTGAAGGACCCGCTGAAACGGGCGGCCTATGTGCTGGAATTGAAGGGTCACAAGGTGGACCTGACGGCGTGCGGCACCATCAACGACCCGGAATTGCTGATGGAGCAGATGGAAAAGCGCGAGGCCATCGCCGACGCCTCTTCCGTCGACACCATCACCAAGCTGTCGGCCGAGGCCGATTCCGAGGTCATCGCCTGCCAGTGCCACATCTCGGCCGCCCTCAACGCGGGCGAGATGGGCCAGGCGGTGCACTTGACCATCCGCCTGAAATACCTTGCCAAGCTGGCCGAGGAGGCCCGCACCAAGAAGACCCGCATGACGCGGGCCATGCGCTGACGAAAGGATTTCCCCCATGAGTGACGACGGCCTCGTCCTGCTGCAACTGCACGAGCCGGGGGAAACCCCCGTTCCCCATCAAGACGAAGCCGGCCTGGCCGTGGGTATCGATCTGGGCACCACCAATTCGGTGGTGGCCTTTTCCTTCGATACCGAGGTCGAGGTCCTGAAGGACGAGAACGGCAAGGCGCTGATCCCGTCGGTGGTCCATTACAAGGATGACGGCTCGGTGGTGGTCGGCCGCGAGGCCCGCGAAGCCATCCTGGAAAACCCCGACCATGTGGTGTCGTCCATCAAGCGCCTGATGGGGCGCGGCCTGGAAGACGTGAAATCGCTGGCCGGCACCTTGCCTTATGAAGTCGAGGTTCCGCCGGAAGGCGGCATGGTGCGTCTGCGCGTGGCGGGACGCACCCTGACCCCGGTGGCCATTTCCGCCCACATCCTGATGGCCATCAAGGACCGCGCCGAACAGGCCATGCTGGGCAAGGCGGTGACGCGGGCCGTCATCACCGTGCCGGCCTATTTCGACGACGCCGCTCGCACCGCCACCAAGGACGCCGCCCGTCTGGCCGACATCGAAGTGCTGCGTCTGGTCAACGAACCCACCGCCGCCGCCCTGGCCTATGGGCTGGACAATGCGGTGGAAGGGCTTTACGCCGTCTACGACCTGGGCGGCGGCACCTTCGACATTTCCATTCTGAAGATGGAAAAGGGCGTCTTCCAGGTCAAGGCCACCGGCGGCGACGCCGTGTTGGGCGGTGACGACATCGACCACGCGGTGGCCGAGTATTTCCTGGCCCAGCGTCAAGCCGGCGCCGCTATTACCGCCGGCGAGGTCAAGCAGGCGCTGATGACCGCCCGCGTCGCCAAGGAATGCCTGACCGGCCGCCAATCCGGCGAATGGATGATCGAGCTGGACGGCATCGCCAGCCGCCATTCCCTGACCCGTGACGAGCTGGAAAAGCTGGCCGCCCCCTTCATCGAGCGCACCATCGAGATTTGCCGCGGCGTGGTGGAAGACGCCGGTATCGACGTCTCCGACATCCAAGGCGTTGTATTGGTGGGCGGTTCCACCCGCATGCCGCTGGTGCGTAAGCGCGTCGCCGAGTTCTTCGGCCGCGAGCCGCTGTCCGACATCAATCCCGACGAAGTGGTGGCGGTCGGCGCCGCGCTTCAGGCCGAAGCCTTGACCCGTGGGTCGGACACCTTGCTGCTGGACGTGACGCCGCTGTCGCTCGGCATCGAGACCATGGGCGGCATCGTGGAAAAGGTCATCCCGCGCAATACCCCCATTCCGGTGGCCATGGCCCAGGAATTCACCACCTACCAGGACGGCCAGTCGGCCATGTCCATCCACGTGGTGCAGGGCGAACGCGAGATGGTCGACCAATGCCGGTCGCTGGCCCGCTTCGTGCTTCGCGGCATTCCGCCCATGGCGGCGGGTGCGGCGCGTATCCGCGTCACTTTCCAGGTGGACGCCGACGGGTTGTTGACGGTCTCGGCCCAGGAAATGACCACCGGCATCGAACAGCACGTGGCGGTCAAGCCATCCTATGGCTTGTCCGACGACGAAATGGCCAACATGCTGCGCGATTCCTTGGTTCACGCCAAGGAGGACATGGCCCAGCGCCTGCTTACCGAGGCGGTGGTGGAAGCCCGTCGTTCAGTGTTGGCTGTAAAATCTGCCCTGGGAGTCGACAGCGACCTCTTGTCTGATGACGAGCGACAGGCTATCGATGCTGCCATCGCAGCTGTCGAGACGGCATGCGCGGGCACCGACCGCGATTCCGTCAACGCCGCCGTCGAGACTTTGGAGGAATCCACCAAGGGTTTCGCCGAAAAGCGCATGGACCGGGGTATCCGCCAGGCGCTGGCCGGCGTGTCGGTGGAACGCCTCGACGACGCCCTGGGGGGCGACGCGTAACGACCGGGCGCGGCCAAGGGCCGCGCCGCCCAAGACGAGGAAGGCAGGAAGCATGCCCAAGATGACGTTTATCAATCCCGACGGAACCCGCGCCGAAGTGGACGCTCCGGAAGGTTTGTCGGTGCTGGAAATCGCACACCGCAACAAGATCGAATTGGAAGGCGCCTGCGAGGGGTCGCTGGCCTGTTCCACCTGTCACATCGTCGTCGCCCCGGAATGGTACGACCGTCTGGCGGCGGCCGAGGAAGACGAGGAAGACATGCTGGACCTGGCCTTCGGCCTGACCTCGACCTCGCGTCTGGGCTGCCAGATCATCATGAAGCCGGAACTGGACGGCCTGGTGGTGTCGGTTCCCGCCGCCACCCGCAACATGAGCGTGGACAAGAAATAATGAAGTGGACGGACGTCCTCGACATCGCCATCGCCCTGGAAGACGCGCATCCCGACGCCGACAACGTCAATTTGCGCTATACCGACCTGCATGCCTGGGTCTGTGCGCTGCCTGATTTCGACGACGACCCGCAGAAATCCAACGAGAAGATCCTGGAAGCCATCCAGATGGCGTGGATCGACGAACGGGATTAGGTTGCAAGGGGCCCGTCAGGGCCCCTTGAGCTTTGAAGAGGCCCTGTGGACAGCATTCTTGGCATCCCCCTGGTGGACATCGCCGCCCTGGCCGCCTTCGCCGCCTTGTGGGTGGGCTATACCCTGCTGGCCGAGCATCGCAAGGTGAAGGAACGGACCCTTTCGGCGGTGATGGCGGCGCACCGGGAAACCTGGATGCGGTCCATGTGCGACCGCGACAACCGCATTTCCGACACCTCGCTGATGGGCAATCTGATGCGGTCGGTGTCGTTCTTCGCGTCGGCCACCATCCTGATCATGGGCGGTCTGGTGGCGTTGATGGGGGCGGGGGAACATGCCTTCGTCGTCTACCAGGAAATGCCCTTCACCCCCAAGACTACCACCTTGGAATCCTTCGAGATGAAGGTGCTGATGCTGATCGGCGTCTTCGTTTACACCTTCTTCCAGTTCACCTGGGCGCTCAGGCAGTTCAATTATTGCTGCATCCTGATGGGCACGGCGCCGCCGGTCACCGCCGCCGAAGCGGAAAAGGACCAATTCGCCGCCCAGGCGGCCAAGTTGCAGGATCTGGCCGCCAACACCTTCAATCGCGGCCTACGTGCCTATTACTTCGCCTTGGCGATGATGATGTGGTTCGTCCATGCCGGGGCTTTCGTCGCCGCTTCGGCCTTGGTGGTGGCTATCTTGTATCGCCGCGAGTTCAACTCGAAAAGCCTGCGGACCCTGCGTCAGGCATTGCCCAAATAAGCGGTTACGCCACCGGTTCCGGGATGCGGTCGTAAGCGATGCGGTCGCGGCCTTCCTGCTTGGCGCGATAGAGTTGCGCGTCGGCGCGCAGCAGCATGGAATCCAGGTCGTCGCCGTCGCGCCATTGCGTCACCCCGGCGCTGAAGGTGAAACTGACGGTGCCGGGATCGGCGGCGATGGAATGGCGCAGCCGTTCCAGCACCCGTCCGGCTTCCAGCAACCCGGTTTCCGGCAGCGCCAGCAAGAACTCCTCGCCGCCCCAACGGCCGCACAGGTCGCTGGTGCGCAACACCCGATGGACGTGTTCGACCAGACGCAGGATGACGTCGTCACCGGCCGCATGGCCATAAGTGTCGTTGATGCGCTTGAAATGGTCCAGGTCGATCACCGCCAGGCTGAGCAGGGCGCCGGTGCGCTGGTGACGGGCGATTTCCTCGTCCATACGGCGTGAAAACGAGCGGCGGTTGTAGACGTCGGTCAGCGGATCGCGTTCGGCCAATTCGGTGACCCGTTGCAACAATTGCCGGCTTTCGGCGGTGGCGCGGGCGATTTCGCTTTCCAAGCGGCGGGTGGTGTATCGGATGCCGACGATCAACACGGTTTCCACCAACAAGAAGGCCAACAAGGCGGCGGCCAGAGTGTGCCGCAAACCGCGGTTGACGCCTTCGCGCAGGTCGCTGGCGTCCTGCCACACCGCCACCATGCCGACCGGTGGCCGTGTCGGATCGGCTTTGGCGGCGAAATCCAGCAATGGGAAGGTGGTCACCCCCAGCCATTTGCCGGAAGGCGTTTGGATCATCCTGGTGTCGGACTGGTCCTGCGCCAAGGGGGGCAGCGTGTCGATGACGCTGCGGGTGATCGCCGGGTTCGACGAAGCTTCGATCAACCAGCCGTGTTCGGTGACGCGATCCGGGGTGAATTGCGCGGCACGGCTGGACTCTTCCATCACCTGGGCGGCTTCTGGGGCCAGCAGCACGGCGACGCCGCAATCGGTCGTCGGGCAGATGGGGACCAGCATGGGGTCGAAGGAGGTGCCGACCTCGACCACCCCCAAAAGATGGGACGCACCCCGCGAATCCATGGCGTGAACCGGCGCGGTGGCCCGCAACCCGGTGGACTCGGCCCCGATTTCGAAACCGCTGCGCGGTTTGCCGGTCGCCAAGGTGGTGGCGACCAGTCCGCTGCCGCCAGCCAGCTTGGCGCCATACTGATAGGGCCGTTCCGCCCGGTGGAAAGTGGTGCCGTCGGCCAGATGGAAAGCCAGTTGCCGCAGCAGGAAGCGGAATTGCAGATTGGTCCAGCGCGAGCCGATCACCCGTTCCAACTGGCCGCGATAATCGTCTTGCACTTCCCTCGGCGGTTCACCGATGGGCTGAGCCAAGGCCAGCAGCGTTCGCACGTCGTCGATGTCGGCGATGAAATTGGCGATGGCGCCCAATTGCATCTCGGTGGTCGCCTGGGCGATGGCGAAGCCTTCGCGCAGGGTGATGCCGCGTTCTTGGATGGTGCGTTCCATCACCTGCTTGGCCGACAGCCACGATGACAGCACCAGGCCGGCTTCGGTGGCAAGCAGGGCCAAGGTGACGGCCAGGATGATCTTGGTGCTGCGTTTCATGGACCGGAAGGGGGGCTGATCGGCGACACACTAGCCCTTGGCCCCCGCCGAAAAGATGACATTTTCATGTTGTTTATGGTGCGAGGGGCTGGACAGGGCGGCGGGCGAACGCATATATGCCCTCATGACTCGTGGAAATTCTTTAGGCCGCATCGTCGTCGCCATGTCGGGCGGCGTCGATTCGTCGGCCACCGCCGCCCTGTTGAAGGAACAGGGCTGGGAGGTGGTGGGCGTCACGCTGCAGCTTTACGACCATGGCCAGGCGGTATGCCGGCCCAATACCTGCTGCGCCGGCAAGGACATCCACGACGCCCGCGCCGTCGCCGACGTGCTGGGCATCCCCCATTACGTCATGGACATGGAAAGCACCTTCCATGCCGACGTGGTGGACAAGTTCGCCGAATCCTACATCCGGGGCGAGACGCCGATCCCGTGCGTGTTGTGCAACCAGACGGTCAAGTTCCGCGACCTGTTCACC
>JAIWOG010000015.1 GCA_020217035.1 Magnetospirillum sp.
GTGGCCCGCGACCTGGGCGCCGACGCCCTGGCCACCGGTCATTACGTGCAGCGGCAAGACGGTGCGAACGGCGCCGTCATGCTGAGGGGCGCCGACCCCAACCGCGACCAAAGCTATTTTCTGTTCTCGACCACCCGCGAGCAGCTGGAATTCCTGCGTTTCCCCCTGGGTGGCATGCTGAGCAAGGACGAAACCCGCGCCATCGCCGCCCGCCACAACCTGCCAGTGGCGGCTAAACGCGACAGCCAGGACATTTGCTTCGTCCCCGACGGCGATTATGCCGGTCTGGTGCAGCGGCTGAAGCCCGGTGCCATTCGTCCCGGTGCCATCGTCGATCAGGATGGCCGCGAGCTGGGGCGTCACCAGGGCATCATCCATTACACCATCGGCCAGCGTCGCGGCCTGGGCCTGGGCGGCGGCGAACCGCTTTATGTGCTGCGTCTGGACGCCAAGGCAAACCAGGTGGTGGTCGGCCCGCGCGAGGCGCTGGGGCGCACGGCGATCCGTCTGCGCGGGGTCAACTGGCTGGGCGATGGCGACGGGGCGGGGGTGCGTTGTTCCGTAAGGGTGCGCTCCACCCGGCCGCCCATGCCGGCTATCATAAATTTGGACGGGCAGGGTGGCGCAAGCGTCATATTGGACATGCCGGAACAGGGGGTTGCCCCCGGTCAGGCCTGTGTGTTCTATGACGATCAGCGGGTGTTGGGCGGTGGATGGATCGTCGCCGCCGACTGATTCGCTCATTGGAATTGTTAGACAGAACCCCTATAAGAGTGCGGTTATTGTCCGTGTCCTGCCGGAGTGTCGCGCCATGAAATCGGTCGAAGAATTCCTGGTTTACGCCGCCCGCCTGGAACAAGAGGCGGCGTTGCGCTTCGACGAACTGGCCGACGCCGCCACGTCCTTCGAGAATTCCGAAGTGGCCGAGTTCTTCCGCCAGATGGCCGATTATTCGCGCATGCACCTGGAAGAAGCCCGCAAGCGCGGCGGTTTCCACGATTTACCGGAAATCCCGCCGGGCGAGTTCGACTGGCCGCAACTGGAAAGTCCGGAAGCCGCCGCCATTTGGGCCGCCGACCCGCAGATGGACGTGTCCAGCGCCTTGCGCGTGGCGCTTGATGCCGAAACCAACGGCCTGGCCTTTTACCAAAGTGTGCTCGACGCCACCGACGACCCCGAGATCAAGGCCATGGCCGCTGAATTCGTCGAGGAAGAGGCCGAGCACGTGGCGGCGATCAAGCGTTGGATTTCCCGCGCCGCGGCTTGAACAAGCGATCCTTTCCGCCCGTTTCCCGCCAAGTGCGGGCTGACGATTTAAGGTTGTCCTCCAAAGGGCGGAAGACCCTTGTTTATCGTTGACAACCCACCCGTTGACGACCCTATAACCAATCTAAGGTAATAGGTCTGAAGGGTTGGTCATGCGCGTTAACGAGCCCGTCACCGGACAAGAAGTCGTCATGGCCGAGGGCCAGGTTCTGGTGTCGCGCACCGACACCGGTGGCCGTATCACCTTCGTCAACAGAGACTTCATCCAGATCAGCGGCTTCAGCGAGGAAGAATTGCTGGGCTCGCCGCATAACATGGTGCGCCACCCAGACATGCCCGCCCAGGCTTTCGCCGATTTGTGGCGGACGATCAAGGCCGGCTTGCCGTGGGAAGGTCTGGTCAAGAACCGCTGCAAGAACGGCGATCATTACTGGGTGCGGGCCAATGTCACCCCGGAAGTGGAAGAGGGCCGGGTGGTCGGCTACGTCTCGATCCGCAGCAAGCCTGACCGTGACATGGTGGCCGCCGCCGAACGCTTGTACGCCAGCATGCGCGAAGGGCGTTTGCACGGCCAAGCCCTGGTGGAAGGACAGTTGGTGGGCACTGGCCTTGCGTCACGCTTTGGTCGGCGGGTCCGCGCCCTGGCGGGACGGGTCGGCGCTATTTTGGCCGCCCTGTCGTTGACGGCGGTCCTGGCCACGGTGGCGGGTTTGATGGGCATGGCCGATTCCAACGACGCCATCCGCACCGTCTATGAAGATCGCGTGGTGCCGGCGGCGCAATTGGGCGACATGCGTGATTTGCTGCGTGAAAACTTGCTGGTTGTCGCCCGTCTGTCGCAGACGCCCGACGCCCCCAAGGTGGTTTCCGCCAATCTGGCCAAGTTCGACGGCATTTGGAAAGCTTATCTGGCCACATATCTGACCCCCGAGGAAAAGGACCTGGCCGAGGGTTTCGCTGTGCAGCAGGCCGCTTTGGTCCGCCAGGGCTTCATTCCTGTGGTTGACGGCACGGTCGTCGATTCCGAGAAACATTACCTGACGCTGGCGCTGCCGCTGTTTCGTCAGGCCGAGGCCAGCCTGATCAAGCTGATCGAATTGCAGCAACGTGTCGCCAAGGAAGCATATCAGGATGCCCAAGCCGATTATTCCACCCATGTGGGGGTGGGGATCGGTTTGCTGGTCGCCGGCTTGCTGGCGGCCTTTGTCCTGGTCCGGGCGTTGATGCGGGGGATTTCCGCCCCGCTGGCGCGGATGGAACAGAGTTTCGGCGCCATCGCCCGTGGCGACCTTGGCTATGCCATTCCGGCCGAGCCGGTGCCGGATTTTCATCGCACCAACGCCATGTTGCGGGCCATGCGGGCCAAGTTGGCCTATGGGGTCTTGGAAAACAAGGAACTGGCCCGCCGTGGCGAGGAAACGCTGCGGACCGAGATGCTGACCCTGACCGAAACCCTGGAACACGAAGTCCAGGAAACGGTGGGCGACATCTCTGTCCAGGCTCGGCGTCTGTCGGAAGGGGCGGTGGAATTGTCCAACGTCTCGACCCAATTGCGCCAGATGGCCGAGCACGTCACCGAAGCGGTGCAGATCACCAGCGGCAACGTCCAGACCGTGGCCGGCGCCACCGAGGAGTTGGAAGCCTCGAGCCGCGAGATTCTGTCGCAGGTGGGGAATTCCTCGCAATTGGCCGAAAACGCCCGTTTCAACGTCGACGAAGCCAGCCAGCGCGTCGCCGGCCTGTCGGAAGCCACCGCCCGTATCGGCGACGTGGTGGGCATGATCCAGAACATCGCCGGCCAGACCCGCATGCTGGCTTTGAACGCCACCATCGAAGCGGCCCGCGCCGGCGAGGCGGGCAAGGGCTTCGCCGTGGTGGCGGAAGAGGTGAAAAGTCTGGCCAACCAGACCGAGCAGGGCATCGCCACCGTCAACGCCCAGGCCGAGGAAATTGGCCGCACCACCCGCGAGGCGGTGGAAACGGTGGAATCTGTGGCCCAGATCATCCGCCAGATCGACGCCATCGCCGGCGAGGTGGCCCGCGCCGCCGACGAACAGCGTTCGGCCACCGCCGAGATCATGGGCAGCGCGGCGCAGGCCGCCGACCATACCCGCTCGGTGGCCGACAACGTCACGCTGATGATGGACGGCGTCCAGGCCACCGGTGACACGGCGGCAAAGGTCAACGAATTGTCGGCCATGGTCAGCCGTGACATCGCCGCCTTGCAACGCCGGCTTTACGTCATCATGCGCACCTCTTACGGCGGCGACCGTCGCAGTGTCGAGCGCATCAGCGCGGCCTTGCCCTTCACCTTCGAATTCGGCGGTGACAGCATTCGCGGCTATACCGGCGACATCGACCTGAAGGGGGCGTTCCTGGTTCCGGCTGGTGCTACCATCCGCCCGAAGGTGGACACCCAAGGGGTCTTGCGCCTGGATGGGGTGGGCAGCGTCGAAGCGCGGGTGGTCAATGACACCGGAATCGGCTTGAACTGCTTCTTCCCTTCGGCCAGCCGCGAGGTCAAGGACGCCCTGACGGCAAGTTTGGAACAGGCCGAACGCGACAGCAAGCCGTTCATCGAACTGGCGGCACAGGTTGCCGCCGCGGCGTCCGGTCGGTTGGAGCAGGCCGTCGCCAGCGCCGCCATTTCCATGGCCGACCTGTTCGACGTGGACTATGTCCCGATCGTCGGCACCAATCCGGTTCAGGTGATGGCCAAGCATACCCAGTTGGTGGAAGGGCTGTTCCCCGAACTGATCGAAGCGCCGTTGGCCAAGGACGGCCAGGTGGTGTTCTGTTGCGTTACCGACCGCAACGGCTACATCGCCGCCCACAACAAGAAGTACTCGCACCCGCAGCGCCCGGGCGAGACGGTGTGGAACACCGCCAACAGCCGCAACCGCCGGGTCTTCGACGACAGGACCGGCATTCTGGCGGCCCGCACCACCAAGCCTTTGTGCCACACCTACACCCGTGACATGGGCGGCGGCCAGTTCGTGGTGCTGAAGGAAATGGACGTCCCGGTCACCGTGCAGGGCCGACACTGGGGTGCCGTCCGCATGGCGCTGAAACTGGGCTAGGCGGCCTTCAGGCCGCCGGCCCGGGCTTTTCCAAAAGCGGCGGCCTTCAGGCCGCCGCTAGGGCTTCCTCGACCGCCAGGACGGCGAAATTGTGGGATTCCCCGGCGAAATGAAGAATGTGTCCCACCGGGTCGTTGGCCGGGTCGGACAGGACCTGGCGGGCTTCCTCGGCGCTGATGCCGCACCGGACCAGGGCCCGCAGGTAGACGTCGTTCATGTCGAGCTGGCGGCCGGCCGAGCTGGCGGCATGGCGGGCGCCGTCGATCAAGGATTGGATACGCAAGGCAGCGGAAGAGGAACCGGTCACTTCAAACCTCCATGGTTCGGCGAAACTGCCGACGAAATGGTCTGCCCTGGAGGTTTCCTTGGTCCTGTCGTTGCAGGACAAGGCTGATTTTCAGCCGCCCGTGACCTTAAGCCGATGTGGCTTAAAGAATTATTTTCAGGTTCTATCCGGAATCCCGAGAAAGTCAAACATTTCCATGATCGACATGGATCTGCTCTTTGCTGGATTTTTGCCGGCCGTTTACCGCGCGTTCAATCACGACGGCAATTGCTGATACAGACTTGCGATATAAGTCATGGTGCAACAAAGGTAAGAGCCATGCTGTTCGTGTTGATCGATGCGTTCCTGGACCGGTTTTCCCCACTCCCAGCCAGCCGGGACGGCAAAGCCGAAGCCGTGGATTTCCTCCATCTATCGGGTTCCTCGCAGCATCGGCTGATGGACCGCTATTTCGACAACGCCAGTTCGCGACGACCCAAATCTTCGGCGGGAGAATATCAATGCTGATGCAGCGCCCCATGACTCGGAATGCCGCGGCAAACGCAAGTGCCGCCGACCGCCGGCTTAACCCGCGCCATGACGGTTCTGGCCTACAGGTGGAAGTCGAAGGCCGTGTCCATCCGGTGGTCGACGTGTCGACGGGTGGATTAAGTCTGGTCGGGCTGAACCGCACGCTTGGCGAACGGTTCCGCTTCGTCCTGTCGCGGGTCGGAGAAAGCCAGGGAGTGACCGGTGAAGCCGAGGTCCTGGGGATCAGGGACGGTCTGTTTCATCTGACCTTCACCCGTCCGACCTTGCCGTTGATGCGCCTGGTCATCGCCCATGTCAGCGCCATGACCGGCGTTGACCCGCATCTTTTGAAGAGCCGATAGGTGTAATGCGACGCCTATCGCTTGATCGGTTGCCGAAACTTTGAAGTACCGGATCGCCAGGGGATTTTCCCCGGGCGCCGTCTGTGCTTCCCTGTGGGGGTGTTCATCTAAGGGGGCTTCATGATGAAGATTGTCGCTTTGACCTTGGTCGTCGCCACTTCCTTGCTGTTTCCATGGACGGCCGGCGCCCAGGATGCGGTCAAGAAGTGCTTGGCTTGCCACACCTTCGACAAGGGTGGCGCCAAGAAGATCGGTCCCAATTTGTTCGGAATCTTCGGTCAAGCCAGCACCTTGCCGGAACTGGTCGGCAAGGGCGTGGTATGGGACGAACCCACATTGATGGCCTATCTTGAAAATCCCTCGGCCTTCATCGCCGCCAAGACGGGGGGGGCGGCGAAGAGCAAGATGGCGCTGCTGGTCAAGGATCCGGCCGAGCGCAAGGCTGCCATCGATTATCTGAAAACATTGAAGTGATGGAAAATCACGAAGGCCCCATCCGGAAGCGGATGGGGCCTTTTTCATGGGATGGCGGAGGAGGGGGCGGCCTGGCCGTCTTCGTCCTTATATATAGGCGTCGCCCGAAAGGCATGGGGCTTCACCGTGCGCCACGCCATCCGTCACGGCATATTCATAGTTCCCGTGGGCGAACCTACCCGTTCGGTCCGTCGTGTTCCACCCATAGGCGGAGGGGAAGGGGTTTGCTGCGGCGCAGCACACAAGAGATTGTGGGAAAATCGCGTTTGGCAAGGGGGATGTTTGCTTGACAGCCCCGCGGGCCTGCTTTACACCACCCCTACCCGCGCGGGTGGCTGCGTTGGGGGTGTAGCTCAGTTGGTCAGAGCGCCGGCCTGTCACGCCGGAGGTCGCGGGTTCGAGCCCCGTCACTCCCGCCACCAGCCACGGCTGGATTGTCTTTTCTTCAGGAAAGCACGATCCTTCTGGTCGGCATCCGCGCTTGAGGCTAGTGTCTTGCTGGGAGGGCCTCTTTCCGTCGTCGCCTGTTCGGGTTTCGTCCGTCCGCCGCCAGTTTTTCCGCCCGACGCGCCACGCGCCTTGGGCTGGTCGCTTGTGGGGGGCACAACCTTCATAGGTGCGGAAAGCGGTTGTTCAAGCGGGCTCAATTGATAAGGGCTGGATGATGGAAGCTTGGCTGCTCGAATATCTGCCGATCTTGATTTTCATCGGAATTGCCGTGGCGCTGTCCGCCATCATGGTGGCCGCGTCGTGGTTGGTGGGCAAGCAGAAGCCCGACCCCGAGAAAAACTCGGCCTATGAATGCGGTTTCGAGGCGTTCGGTGACGCTCGCTCGAAGTTCGACGTCCGCTTCTATCTTGTCGCCATCCTGTTCATCATCTTCGACCTGGAAGTGGCCTTCCTGTTCCCGTGGGCGGTGTCGCTCGGGCAGATCGGCCTGTTCGGTTTCTGGTCGATGATGGTGTTCCTGGGTGTGCTGACCATCGGCTTCATCTATGAATGGCGAAAGGGAGCCTTGGAATGGGAATGACCAATTCCGGTCTGGTGACGCCCGCGCATGCCGCGCCGCTGCCCGAGGGCGCGGCGCAGGACGGCGTTCTGAAGCTGGTCACCGACGAAATTCAGGACAAGGGATTCGTGCTCGCCAACGTCGACAAGTTGGTCAACTGGGCGCGTACCGGTTCGTTGTGGCCGATGACCTTCGGTCTGGCCTGCTGCGCGGTGGAAATGATCCACGCCGGCTGCTCGCGTTACGACCTTGACCGCTTCGGCGTCGTCTTCCGCCCCAGCCCGCGTCAGTCCGACGTGATGATCGTCGCCGGCACGCTGACCAACAAGATGGCCCCGGCGCTTCGCCGCGTTTACGACCAGATGGCGGAACCGCGTTGGGTCATCTCCATGGGCTCGTGCGCCAATGGCGGCGGCTATTACCACTATTCCTATTCGGTGGTGCGCGGCTGCGACCGCGTGGTTCCGGTGGACGTCTATGTCCCCGGCTGCCCGCCCACGGCGGAAGCGCTTCTGTACGGCATCTTGCAGTTGCAGAAGAAGATTCGCCGCACCGGCTCCATTCTTCGCTAAAGGGGCGACGGAACCATGACGCAAGTGCTGAAGGATCTGGGCGACTACATCGCCGCCGCCCTGCCCAATGATGTGCTGTCCACCGAGGTCACCCGCGTGGGCGAACTGAACGTGGTGGCGCGGACCGCGTCCATCGTGAAGGTGCTGACCTTCCTGCGCGACGATTCCGGCTGCCTGTTCAAGCAACTGGTTGACGTCTGCGGCGTCGACTGGCCGGGTCGCGAGGAACGCTTCGACGTGGTCTACCACCTGCTGTCGCTGAAGCATAACCAGCGCGTGCGGGTCAAGGTCGCCACCGACGAGGAAACCCCGGTGCCGTCCGTGGTCGGCGTGTTCAGCTCGGCCGGCTGGTTCGAGCGCGAGACCTGGGACATGTACGGCGTGATTTTCTCGGACCACCCCGATTTGCGCCGCATCCTGACCGATTACGGTTTCGAAGGTCATCCGCTGCGCAAGGACTTCCCGCTGACTGGCCATGTGGAACTGCGCTACGACGACGAGCAGAAGCGTTGCGTCTACGAGCCGGTGAAGCTGGTCCAGGATTTCCGCAGCTTCGATTTCCTGTCGCCGTGGGAGGGCCAAGGCCCGCTGCCCGGCGACGAAAAGGCCGAGGGGAGCCACTGACATGGCCGAATCCCAGATCAAGAGCTACAACATCAATTTCGGCCCCCAGCATCCGGCCGCCCACGGCGTGCTGCGCCTGATCCTGGAAATGTCGGGTGAAGTGGTGGACCGCGCCGATCCGCATATCGGCTTGCTGCATCGCGGCACCGAGAAGCTGATCGAACACAAGATCTACGCCCAGGCGACGCCTTATTTCGACCGTCTGGACTATGTCGGCACCATGAACCAGGAGCACGCCTTCGTCATGGCGGCGGAAAAGCTGCTGGGCGTCGAAGTGCCGCTGCGCGGCCAGTATATCCGCGTGCTGTACTGCGAGATGGGCCGTATCCTCAACCACTTGCTGAACGTCTGCTCGTTCGTCTTCGACGTCGGCGGCATGACGCCCATGCTGTGGGGTTTCGAGGAACGCGAGAAGCTGATGGAGTTCTACGAGCGCGCTTGCGGTGCTCGTCTGCACGCCAACTACTTCCGTGTCGGCGGCGTGGCGCAAGACCTGCCCGCCGGCCTGCTGGAGGACATCGACGCCTGGTGCGACCAGTTCCCGCAGGTGATCGACGACATCGAGACCCTGGTCACCGAGAACCGCATCTTCAAGCAGCGTACCGTCGATATCGGCATCGTCAGCGCCGAGCAGGCTTTGGATTGGGGCTTCACCGGCCCCAATTTGCGGGCTTCCGGCATCGCCTGGGATTTGCGCAAGGCGCAGCCCTACGAAGTCTATGACCGCATGGACTTCGACGTTCCGGTGGGCAAGACCGGCGATTGCTATGATCGTTATCTGGTCCGCGTGGTCGAGATGCGCGAATCGGTCAAGATGATGAAGCAGTGCATCCGCGAGATGCCGGCCGGCCCGGTGAAGACCGAGGACCGCAAGGTTTCGCCGCCGCCACGTGCCGAAATGAAGAAGTCGATGGAAGCTTTGATCCATCACTTCAAGCTGTTCACCGAAGGCTTCCGGGTGCCGGAAGGCGAGGTGTACGCCGCCGTGGAAGCCCCCAAGGGCGAGTTCGCGGTGTATCTGGTGGCCGACGGCACCAACAAGCCGTACCGCTGCAAGATCCGCCCGCCGGGATACGTCCACCTGCAGGCGCTGGACATGATGTCCAAGGGACACATGCTGGCTGACGTGGTGGCCAATATCGGCTCCATCGACATCGTGTTTGGCGAGATCGACCGATGAGCAACGAAACCGAAATGACCAGCTTCGCCTTCACTGCGGAAAACCTGGAAAAGGCCAAGGCGATCATCGCCAAGTATCCGGCCGGCCGCCAGCAATCGGCGGTGATGCCGCTGTTGGACTTGGCCCAGCGTCAGGTCGGCTGGACCTCGATCGCGGTGATCGAATACATCGCCGAGATGTTGGAGATGGCGCCCATCCGCGTGCAGGAAGTGGTGACCTTCTACACCATGTACAACCAGCGCCCGGTGGGGACGCACCATGTCCAGGTGTGCACCAACATCTGCTGTCTGCTGAACGGTTCCGACGGCGTGTCGGAAGCCGCCAAGGAAGCCCTGGGCGTCGATTGGGGCGAGACCACTGCCGACGGCATGTTCACGCTTTCCGAGGTGGAATGCCTGGGCGCCTGCGTCAACGCGCCGATGATGCAGATCAACGACGATTACTACGAGGGGCTGACCCCTGACAGCACCAAGGCGGTGCTGGAGGCGCTGAAGCGCGGCGAGACCCCGAAGCCGGGTCCGCAGGACGGCCGTCAGTTCTCGGCTCCCGCCGGCGGTCCCACCACCTTGGGCGAACTCACCTTCGGAACGGAGAAGGCGTGATGCTGCGCGATCAGGACAGAATCTTCACCAACCTG
>JAIWOG010000016.1 GCA_020217035.1 Magnetospirillum sp.
TACGGCATCCACGACTGGCGCCTGGCCGGCGCCCGTTCGCGTGGCGATTGGGACAACACCAAGGCGCTGTTGGAAAAGGGCCGTGACGCCATCATCGAGGAAGTCAAGACCTCGGGCCTGCGCGGTCGTGGCGGCGCCGGTTTCTCCACCGGCATGAAATGGTCGTTCATGCCCAAGACCGAAGGGGCGCGTCCGCATTACCTGGTGATCAACGCCGACGAAGGCGAGCCGGGCACCTGCAAGGACCGCGAGATCATGCGCTTCGACCCGCACAAACTGGTCGAAGGGGCGTTGCTGGCGTCCTTCGCCATCGGGGCGCACGCGTCCTACATCTACATCCGCGGCGAATTCGTGCGCGAGGCCGAGCACCTGCAGGTCGCCATCGACGAGGCTTACGCCGCTGGTCTGATCGGCAAGAACGCCTGCGGTTCTGGCTGGGATTTCGACCTTTACGTCCATCGCGGTGCCGGCGCCTATATCTGTGGTGAGGAATCGGCGCTGATCGAAAGCCTGGAAGGCAAGAAGGGCCAGCCCCGCCTGAAGCCGCCGTTCCCGGCCGGCGTCGGCCTCTACGGCTGCCCGACCACCGTCAACAACGTCGAATCCATCGCCGTGGTTCCCACCATCCTGCGCCGCTCGGGCGCCTGGTTCGCCGGCCTGGGCCGGGCCAAGAACTCAGGCACCAAGCTGTTCTGCATTTCCGGCCACGTGAACAAGCCGTGCAATGTGGAAGAGGAAATGGGCATCACCTTCCGCGAGCTGATCGACAAGCATTGCGGCGGTATCCGCGGCGGCTGGGACAACCTGCTGGCGGTGATCCCCGGCGGTTCGTCCACCCCGGCGCTGACCCGCGAGATGATCGAGGACTGCCCGATGGATTTCGACGGCCTGCGCGAGCAGGGCTCGGGCCTGGGCACGGCGGCCGTCATCGTCATGGACAAGTCCACCGACCTGGTGCGTGCCATCACCCGCCTGTCGCGCTTCTACAAGCACGAAAGCTGCGGCCAATGCACGCCGTGCCGCGAAGGCACCGGCTGGCTGTGGCGCATGATGGAACGCCTGGACAAGGGCGACATGGCCATGGACGAGATCGACATGCTGTTCCAGGTCACCAAGCAGGTGGAAGGCCACACCATCTGCGCCCTGGGTGACGCCGCCGCTTGGCCGATCCAGGGTCTGATCCGCAATTTCCGCCCCGTGATCGAGCAGAAGATCCGGGCCCGCAACGCCAGCGCGGCCTAAGGGAGGTCCGAGAAAACATGCCCAAACTGACGATCGACGGAACCGAGATCGAAGTCGAAGCCGGGATGACCATCCTGCAGGCTGCTGAAACCATCGGCATCGAGATCCCGCGTTTCTGCTACCATGAACGCTTGGCGGTGGCCGGCAATTGCCGCATGTGCCTGGTGGAAGTGGAAAAGATGCCCAAGCCGGTGGCGTCCTGCGCCATGCCGGTGGGCGAGGGGATGGTGGTGCACACCAACAACGCCAACGTGCGCAAGGCGCGTCAGGGCGTGATGGAGTTCCTGCTGATCAACCACCCGCTGGATTGCCCCATCTGCGACCAGGGTGGCGAATGTGACCTGCAGGACCAGGCCATGGCCTATGGCGGCGATCGTGGCCGCTATAACGACGAGAAGCGCTCGGTCGAGGACAAGGATTACGGTCCGCTGATCCAGACCTGGATGACGCGGTGCATCCAGTGCACGCGTTGCATCCGCTTCATTTCCGAAATCGCCGGCACCCCGGTGCTGGGCGGACTGGGCCGTTCCGAACATTTGGAAATCGGCCGTTACGTCGGCGCCGCCGTGTCGTCGGAACTGTCGGGCAACCTGATCGATTTGTGCCCGGTCGGTGCGCTCACCAACAAGCCGGCCAGCTACACCTACCGCGCCTGGGAACTGAAGAAGACCGAAAGCGTCGATGCCATGGACGCGCTGGGCTCGGCCATCCGGGTCGACACCCGGGGCAACGAGGTCATCCGCATCCTTCCCCGCGTCAACGACGACATCAACGAGGAATGGCTGTCGGACCGCTCGCGCTTCGCCGTCGACGGCCTGAAGCGTCAGCGTCTGGACCGGCCTTATGTCCGCAAGGACGGCAAGCTGGTGGCCACCTCGTGGAACGATGCCTTCGCCACCATCGCCGCCAAGGTGAACGGTCTGGCCGGATCGAAGATCGCCGCCATCGCTGGCGACCAGACCGACCTGGAAACCATGCAGGCCCTGAAGGACCTGCTGGCGGTGCTGGGCTCGCCCAACATGGATTGCCGTCAGGACGGCGCCAAGCTGGTGCCCGGCAACCGCGCCGGCTATTTGTTCAACTCGACCATCGCCGGTATCGAACAGGCCGACGCCTTGCTGATCGTGGGGTCCAACCCGCGTATCGAAGCCCCGGTGCTGAACGCACGCATCCGCAAGCGTTGGCTGAAGGGCGGCTTCAAGGCGGCGGTGATCGGTCCCAAGACCGATCTGACCTTCAAGCACGACTACCTGGGCGACCAGGCCAGCATCCTGGCCGACATCGCGTCCGGCAAGCATCCGTTCTTCGAGGTGCTGAAGAACGCCGCCAACCCGGCCATCATCCTGGGCCAGGGCGCGTTGACCCGTGAGGACGGCGCCGCCATCCTGGCTTTGGCGTCCAAGCTGGCTGAAGCGACCGGCATGATCAAGGACGGCTGGAACGGCTTCAACGTGCTGCACACCGCTGCCGCCCGCGTCGGCGGCCTGGATTTGGGCTTCGTGCCGCAGGCCGGTGGCAAGGACACCGCCGGCATCGTCGCCGGCGCTGCTTCGGGCGAGATCTCGGTGGTCTTCCTGGCCGGTGCCGACGAAATCGACATGAAGACCTTGGGCAATTCCTTCGTGGTCTACATGGGCACCCATGGCGACGCCGGGGCGCACCGTGCGGACGTGGTCCTGCCCACCGCCGCCTACACGGAAAAGAGCGCCACCTTCGTCAACACCGAAGGCCGGGTGCAGCGCACCCGTCTGGCCCTGTTCCCGCCGGGCGAGGCCAAGGAGGACTGGAAGGTCGTCCGTGCCTTGTCCGACGCTCTGGGCAAGCCGCTGCCGTTCGATACCGTCAAGCAATTGCGCGAACGCGTCGCCGCCTCCAACCCGCTGCTGGCGGGCGAGGGCAGCCTGACCGCCGCTTCGTGGGCGCCGGTCGGCACCGAGGGGGCGCTGTCGGACAAGCCCTTGGCTTCCAGCATCGACAACTTCTATCAGGTCGACCCGATTTCGCGTGCCTCCAAGACCATGGCGGAGTGCACGGCGCAATTCGGCGGCGGCTGTGGCTGCAACAGCAAGAAGAAGACGGGGACCCATGGTTGATATGCTCTCTGGGCTGCTGCCCCCGGAACTGTGGCGTCTGATCGTCATCGTTCTGCAGATTCTGGTCATCGTCGTGCCGCTGCTGGTGGCCGTCGCCTATTTGACCTATGCCGAGCGCAAGGTCATCGGCGCCATCCAACTGCGCAAGGGCCCCAACGTGGTCGGCCCCTTGGGTCTGCTGCAACCGCTGGCCGACGGCGCCAAGCTTTTCCTGAAGGAAACCATCTTCCCGTCCGGGTCGAACAAGGTGGTCTTCATCATGGCGCCCATGCTGACCTTCACCCTGGCGTTGATCGCCTGGGCGGTCATCCCCTTCGACGAAGGCTGGGTGCTGGCCGACATCAATGTCGGCATGCTGTACCTGTTCGCCATCTCGTCGCTCGGTGTCTACGGCATCATCATGTCGGGTTGGGCGTCCAACTCGAAATACGCCTTCCTGGGCGGCCTGCGCTCGGCGGCGCAGATGGTGTCCTACGAAGTGTCCATGGGTCTGGTGATCATCTCGGTGCTGATCACCGTGGGGTCCTTGAACCTGACCGACATCGTGATGAAGCAGAAGGAAACGGTGTGGTTCGTCATTCCGCACCTGCCCATGTTCGTCATCTTCATCGTGTCGATCCTGGCGGAAACCAACCGTGCCCCCTTCGACTTGGCGGAATCGGAATCGGAACTGGTCGCCGGCTACAACGTCGAATATTCGGCCATGACGTTCGCCATGTTCTTCCTGGGCGAATACGCCAACATGATCCTGATGAGCGGCATGGCCGTGGTGCTGTTCCTGGGCGGCTGGCTGCCCATCATCGACATCGCGCCCTTCAACTGGATCCCCGGCGTGATCTGGTTCGCATTGAAGGTCTGCGCCGTTCTGTTCGTCTTCCTGTGGGTGCGCGCCACCTTCCCGCGTTATCGCTATGACCAGCTGATGCGCCTGGGCTGGAAGATTTTCCTACCGTTCTCGCTGATCTGGGTGGTGCTGACCTCGGGCGTGCTGCTCGCGTTCGGTTGGCTGCCGGGCCAGGGCTAAGGAGAGAGTGTGATGGCTTTTCTCGACCGTACCGCACGGGCGTTCCTGTTGACCGAACTGGTCCAGGGCTTGGCGCTGACCTTCCGCTACATGTTCAAGCCGGCGGTCACCACCAACTACCCGTACGAAAAGATCCCGATGTCGCCGCGTTTCCGCGGCGAGCACGCCCTGCGCCGTTATCCCAACGGCGAGGAACGCTGCATCTCGTGCAAGCTGTGCGAGGCCATCTGCCCCGCCCAGGCCATCACCATCGAAGGTGAGGTGCGCGAGGACGGCTCGCGCCGGGCACGCCGCTACGACATCGACATGACCAAGTGCATCTATTGCGGCTTCTGTCAGGAAGCCTGTCCGGTGGACGCCATCGTCGAGGGTCCGAATTTCGAGTTCGCCACCGAGACCCGGGCCGAGCTCATGTACAACAAGCAAAAACTGCTCGCGAACGGCGACCGCTGGGAGGCCGAACTGGCCATGCGTCTCGCCGCCGACGCGCCGTACCGTTGATGAGGGGGATGGCATGATCGCGGCATTGATCTTCTACATGTTCGCTGGACTGGCGGTGGTGAGTGCCGGTCTGGTGGTCACCGCGCGGAACCCGGTGCATTCCGTGTTGTTCCTCATTCTGTGCTTCTTCAACGCGGCGGGCCTGTTCCTGCTGCTGGGTGCGGAATTCCTGGCCATGGTCCTGGTGGTCGTCTATGTGGGCGCCGTGGCGGTGATGTTCCTGTTCGTCGTCATGATGCTGGACATCAACTTCCTGAAGCTCAGGGAAGGCGTCGCCCAGTACCTGCCCACCGGCGCCGTCATCGGCATCGTCTTGCTGGTCGAGTTGGCGGTCAGCTTCGGCGGCTGGTCCTTCGCCCCCGACGTGGAAGCCATGCTGGCATCGCCCGCCCCCAATGGCGGCGAGGTGACCAACACCGCCGCGCTCGGCCAGTTGATCTACACCAAGTACGTCTACCTGTTCCAAGCCTCGGGCGTGGTGCTGCTGATCGCCATGATCGGCGCCATCCTGCTGACCCACCGGTCGCGCTCGGGCGTGCGCAAGCAGAAGATTTACGACCAGGTCGGCGTCACCGCCAAGGACCGCGTCGAAATCCGCAAAGTCAGCACCGGGGGAGGCATCTGACATGTTCACCATCGGCCTTGCCCATTACCTGACCGTCGCGGCCATCCTGTTCACCCTTGGTGTCTTCGGCATCTTCCTGAACCGCAAGAACGTCATCATCATCATGATGAGCATCGAACTGATGCTGTTGGCGGTGAACCTGAACATGGTGACCTTCTCGTCCTACCTGAACGACATGGTCGGCCAGGTGTTCACCATGTTCATCCTGACCGTCGCCGCCGCCGAGGCCGCCATCGGCCTTGCCATCCTTGTCGTCTTCTTCCGCAACCGCGGCACGATCGCGGTCGAGGAAATCAGCCAGCTGAAGGGGTAATACAGCGATGATGTATGTCGCCGCAGTTTTCCTGCCGCTGCTGGGCTCGATCGTCGCCGGCCTTTTCGGCCGCTTCATCGGTGACCGTGGTGCGCAGATCGTCACCTGCACGCTGTTGGGCGTGTCGGCCTTGTCCTCGGCCTTGATCTTCAAGGAAGTGGCCATCGACGGCAATTACGTGACCATCCAGATCCTGCACTGGATGCAGTCGGGCACGCTGGACGTGTCGTGGGCCTTGAAGTTCGACACCCTGACCGCGGTCATGATGATCGTCGTCACCTGGGTGTCGTTCATGGTGCACGTCTATTCCGTCGGCTACATGAGCCACGACCCGGCCATTCCGCGCTTCATGTCCTATCTGTCGCTGTTCACCTTCGCCATGCTGATGCTGGTGACCGCCGACAATTTGGTCCAGCTGTTCTTCGGCTGGGAAGGCGTGGGCGTGGCGTCGTACCTGCTGATCGGTTTCTGGTACCAGAAGCCGTCGGCCTGCGCCGCCGCCATCAAGGCTTTCGTCGTCAACCGCGTGGGTGACTTCGGCTTCGCGCTGGGCATCTTCGGTGTCTACTTCCTGTTCGACAGCGTCACCTTCTCGGCGATCTTCGCCGCCGCGCCCGACAAGGCGAACGAAGTGGTGCATTTCTTCGGCATGGACGTGAACGCCATCACCATCTGCTGCCTCTTGCTGTTCGTCGGCGCCATGGGCAAGTCGGCCCAGCTGGGCCTGCACACCTGGCTGCCCGACGCCATGGAAGGTCCGACCCCGGTTTCGGCGCTGATCCACGCCGCCACCATGGTGACCGCCGGCGTCTTCATGGTCGCCCGCATGAGCCCGCTGTTCGAATATTCGGACACCGCGCTGACCGTGGTCACCGTGATCGGCGCCGCCACGGCGTTCTTCGCCGCCACCGTCGGTTGCGTGCAGAACGACATCAAGCGGGTGATCGCGTACTCCACCTGCTCGCAGCTGGGCTACATGTTCTTCGCCATCGGCGTGTCGGCCTATCAGGCCGCCATCTTCCACCTGATGACCCACGCCTTCTTCAAGGCGCTGCTGTTCCTGGGCGCCGGCTCGGTGATCCACGCCATGAGCGACGAGCAGGACATCCGCCGCATGGGCGGCATCTGGAAGCACGTCAAGGTGACCTGGGTGCTGATGTGGATCGGTTCGCTGGCCCTGGCGGGCGTGCCGTTCTTCGCCGGCTACTATTCCAAGGACACCATCCTTGAAGCGGCCTGGGCCTCGCACACCTGGTCGGGCCAGCTGGCCTATGTCATGGGTGTGGCTGCGGCCTTCCTGACCGCCTTCTATTCCTGGCGTCTCTTGATCCTGACCTTCCACGGCAAGCCCCGCGCCGACGAGCACGTCATGGCCCATGTCCATGAAAGCCCGGCGGTGATGATCCTGCCGCTGTTCGTGCTGGCCGCCGGCGCGGTGTTCTCGGGCTGGCTGGGCTATGAATTGTTCGTCGGCCACGCCCAGCACGATTTCTGGCGCGGTTCGGTCAAGGTTCTGGCCGACGCCCACGGGGCGATGGAACACTTCCACCATGTGGAAAAGTGGGTCGCCCTGACGCCGACCATCGTCGCCGCCTCGGGTATCTTGCTGGCCTACGTGCTGTACATGTTCGTCCCCTCGATCCCCGGTCTGCTGGCCGCCAAGTTCAAGGGTGTCTACCTGTTCTTGCTGAACAAGTGGTACTTCGACGAATTGTACGACTTCCTGTTCGTCAAGCCGGCCTTCAAGCTGGGCCGTGGCTTCTGGCAGGGCGGTGACGGGGCGCTGATCGACGGCGTCGGTCCCGACGGCGTGGCCGCCGCCACCAAGTCCATTGCCCAGAAGGTGGGCAAGCTGCAATCCGGGTACCTGTACCACTATGCCTTCGCGATGTTGATCGGTGTGGCGGTGTTCGTCACCTGGTACATGTTCAACGCGCGCTAAGTCTGGGGAAGACAATGACCGACTGGCCTCTGCTCTCGTTGACGACGTTCCTGCCGCTGGTAGGCGCGTTGTTCATCCTGGCGATCCGCGGCGAGACCCAAGTGGTAGCGCGCAATGCCCGCAACGTGGCGCTTCTCACCTCGGTGGCGACGTTTGTCGTATCGCTGTTCATCCTGGGCTATTTCGACGGCGCTTCGGCTGAGTTCCAGCTGAAGGAAAGCGCCGTCTGGCTGCCCGGTACCGTGATTTCCTATTCCATGGGCGTCGACGGTATCTCGGTGTGGTTCGTCCTGCTGTCCACCTTCCTGACCCCCATCTGCATCCTGTCGTCCATCGGCGCGGTGGAGACCCGGGTCAAGGAATACATGGTCGCCTTCCTGGTGCTGGAAACCATGATGGTCGGCATGTTCTGCGCCCTTGACATGGTTCTGTTCTACGTCTTCTTCGAAGGCGTGCTGCTGCCCATGTTCATCATCATCGGCGTGTGGGGCGGGGCGCGTCGCGTCTATGCGGCCTACAAGCTGTTCCTCTATACCCTGTTGGGTTCGGTGCTGATGCTGGTGGCCATGCTGGCCATGTATTTCGACGCCAACACCACCGACATTCCGACCCTGATGGCGCATGGCTTCCCGGAGAACATGCAGCTGTGGCTGTGGCTGGCCTTCTTCGCGTCCTTCGCGGTGAAGGTCCCCATGTGGCCGGTGCACACCTGGTTGCCCGACGCCCACGTGGAAGCGCCGACCGCCGGTTCGGTGATCCTGGCCGGCGTGCTGCTGAAGATGGGCGCCTATGGCTTCATCCGCTTCTCGGTGCCCATGTTCCCGCTGGCCACCGAATACTTCACCCCCTTGGTCTACACCCTGTCCATCGTCGCGGTGATCTACACCTCGCTGGTCGCCTTGGTCCAAGAGGACATGAAGAAGCTGATCGCCTATTCCTCGGTGGCCCACATGGGTTACGTGACCATCGGCATCTTCTCGATGACCACCCAAGGCGTCGAGGGTGCGCTTTACCAGATGCTGTCGCACGGCGTGGTGTCTGGGGCACTGTTCCTGTGTGTGGGTGTGGTCTACGACCGCATGCACACGCGTGAGATCGCCCGTTACGGCGGTCTGGCCGAGCGCATGCCCAAATACGCCCTGGTGTTCATGTTCATGACCATGGCCTCGGTCGGCCTGCCGGGCACCGGCGGTTTCGTCGGCGAGTTCCTGGTGCTGCTGGGCGTGTTCCAGGTCAACACCTGGGTGGCATTGTTCGCCGCCACCGGTCTGGTGCTGGGAGCCTGCTACGCCCTTTACCTGTACCGCCGGGTGGTGTTCGGCCGCCTGACGCGCGACGACCTGAAGTCGATCCTCGACCTCAGCCCGCGTGAAGCCTTCATGTTCGCGCCGCTGATCTTCATCGTCATCTGGATGGGTGTGTATCCGATCACCTTCCTGGAACCGATGCATGCCTCGGTGGCCAAGTTGATCGACAATTACGAACTGGCGCGTGCCGCCGCCGAATCGCTTTCCGTCGCGGCTCGTTAAGGGGGATTGGAGATGACCGAGACTTTCGACCTCATGCCGGTCCTGCCGGAGCTGCTGGTCGTCCTGGCGGCCATGGGGCTGTTGATGCTGGGTGTCTTCCGCAAGGAAGACACCACCGCCTCGACCACCTCGCTGGCGGCGGTGACGCTGCTGGCCGCCATGCTGCTGACCTGGGCGGTTGGCGGCGCCGAACGGGTACTGACCTTCGGCGGCATGTTCGTTCTGGACCCCTTCGCCGTGTTCGTCAAGGTGGCCATCCTGGCCGCCTCGACCATCGCCTTGGTGATGTCGCTCAACTACCTGGACAAGGAAAAGCTGGGCCGCTTCGAATATCCCATCCTGATCCTGCTCGCCACCTTGGGCATGATGATGATGGTGTCGGCCAACGACTTCCTGTCGCTGTATCTGGGCCTGGAAACCCAGTCGCTGTCGCTCTATGTCCTGGCGGCCTATCACCGCGACAGCACCAAGGCCACCGAATCGGGCCTGAAGTACTTCGTGCTGGGCTCCTTGGCCTCGGGCATGCTGCTGTATGGCGTGTCGCTGGTCTACGGCTTCTCGGGCACCACGTCCTTCGACGGCCTGGCCAAAATTTTCGGCGGCGAGCATGGGGCGCACCCGCATCTGGGCTTCGTCGCCGGCCTGGTCTTCGTCATGGCCGGTCTGGCCTTCAAGATCTCGGCGGCGCCCTTCCACATGTGGACCCCCGACGTCTATGAAGGGGCGCCGAC
>JAIWOG010000017.1 GCA_020217035.1 Magnetospirillum sp.
TCCGGTGACCTCGTTCTTCGCCGTCGCCCCCAAGATCGCCGCCATGGCTTTGCTGGTGCGGGTCATGACCGGCCCGTTCGGCGACATGACCGAGCAATGGCGCCAGATCATCGTCTTGATCGCCATTGGTTCCATGTTCGTCGGCGCCTTCGCCGCCATCGCGCAGTCCAACATCAAGCGTCTGATGGCCTATTCGTCCATCGGCCATGTGGGCTTCATGCTGGCCGGTGTCGCCGCCGGCACCGCCGCCGGCGTGCAGGCGGTGCTGGTTTACCTGGGCATCTACCTGACCATGAATGTCGGCGTCTTCGCCGTCATCTTGTCCATGCGTCAGAAAGGCCGTCTGGTGGAAGGCATCGACGACCTGGCGGGCTTAGGCAAGACCAACCCGGCCATGGCCGCCGCCATGGCGGTGCTGATGTTCTCCATGGCCGGCATTCCGCCCATGGCCGGTTTCATCGGCAAGTTCTACGTGTTCAAGGCGGCGGTCGACGCGGGTCTTTACACCCTGGCCATCATCGGCGTGCTGACCAGCGTGGTGTCGGCCTATTACTACCTGCGCATCATCAAGGTGATGTATTTCGACGAGGCCGTGGAAAGCTTCGACCGTTCGTCCAGCAAGGCCCTGGGCCTGGTGATGGCGGCGGCGACCCTGCTCAACATCGTCTTCGTCGCCGTGCCCGGTCCGCTGTTGACCAGCGCCAAGGCTGCCGCCCTGGTGTTGTTCCCGGTCGCGGGGTGATGATAACGGCAAACCTGCCGGCGCCGTTCACGCTGATCAGCCTGGACGACGCCGGCAGCACCAACGATGAAGCACGGCGGCTGTCCCAATCCGAGGCGGCCGCCGATTTGCTTGTGGTCGCCGCCACCACCCAAAGCGCCGGCCGTGGCCGACGCGGCCGCGCCTGGGTCAGCCCGGCGGGCAACCTGCACGCCTCGTGGCTGATCCGTGTCGAATCGCTGCACCACGCCGCCCAATTGGGCTTCGCCGCCGCCGCGGGCTTGGTGTCGGCCTTGGCCGAATTGGTTCCAGGGCCGCAATTCCAGGCCAAATGGCCCAACGACGTGCTGGCCGACGGGCGCAAATGCTGTGGCATGCTGCTGGAATCGGCTGGCCCCCGCTGGCTGGTGTTGGGGATCGGCGTCAACGTGGTGGCGGCGCCACCGCCGGAAGGGCTGAACCATCCCGCCTGTTGCCTGGCCGATCATGGCTATGACGGCGGGGCAGGGGCGGTGCTGGAGGCGTTTTGCCGCCATTTCCATCCCTTGCTGACCGGTTGGCGCCATACCGGCTTCGCCCCCATCCGCGCCGCTTGGCTGGGATGCGCTCGAGGTCTGGGGCAGCCCACGGTGGTGCGGTTGGAGCACGACACGCAAACCGGAACCTTCGCCGGGCTTGACGACGAAGGCGCCCTGCTTTTGGATCAGGGCGCGTCGGGTATCCGCCGTATCCTTGCCGGGGACGTGTTCTTCCCCGACGCCCGCTAACCTGGAGGCCCGCCATGCTTCTGGCCATCGACGCCGGCAACACCAACATCGTCTTCGCCGTCTTCGACGGTGAACAAGTGCGCGGCGAGTGGCGCGCGTCCACCCACACCGACCGCACCGCCGACGAATTGGGGGTGTGGTTGATGCAATTGCTGACCACCGAGAACCTGAAGCGCGAGGACATCTCGGCGGTGATCATCGCGTCCGTGGTACCAGCCATCGTCTTCAACCTGAAGACCCTGTGCCGCCGTTATTTCGGCTGCGAACCCCGGGTGGTGGGCGACGAAAACGTCGAGTTGGGGATCAAGATCCTGCTGGACCGCCCCGAGGAAGTGGGCGCCGACCGCCTGGTCAACGCGGTGGCGGCGCATAAGTTCTATCAAGGGCCGCTGATCGTCATCGATTTCGGCACTGCCACCACTTTCGACGTGGTGGATGCGGCCGGCAATTATTGCGGCGGCGCCATCGCGCCGGGCATCAACCTGTCGCTGGAAGCGCTGCACATGGCCGCCGCCAAGCTGCCGCGCGTCGCCATTGGCCGGCCCAAGCAGGTGATCGGCAAGGCGACGGTGCCGGCGATGATGTCGGGGATTTTCTGGGGCTATGTCGGCTTGATCGAAGGGTTGGTGCACCGTATGGAACAAGAATTCGGATCCAAGATGCTGGTGGTGGCCACCGGCGGCCTGGCGCCGTTGTTCGCCGAATCGACCCCGGTGATCAATGAACTGGCGTCCGATCTGACCCTACGGGGCCTGTTGGAAATTCACCGCCGCAACTCGCCGGTGCGGGCATGATCCCGGGCCAGGACGAACTGTTTTTCCTGCCCCTGGGGGGGGCGGGCGAAATCGGCATGAACATGAATTTGTATGGCCATGCCGGCAAATGGCTGATGGTCGATTGCGGCGTGACCTTCGGCGACGACACCATGCCGATGATCGACGTGGTGATGGCCGACCCCACCTGGATCGAGGAGCAAGCCGACCGTTTGGCCGGCATCGTCATCACCCACGGCCATGAAGACCATGTGGGGGCGGTGCATTACCTGTGGCAACGCCTGCGTTGTCCGGTCTACGCCAGCCCGTTCGCCGCCGCCATCCTGGTCAACAAGCTGCATGAAGTGGGCTTGCAGCGCACAGTCCCGGTCCATGTGGTGGTGCCGGGCAAAAAGTTCGACGTCGGCCCCTTCAGTGTGGAGATGATCGGCCTGACCCATTCCATCCCCGAGCCCACTTCCCTGGCCATCCGCACCAAGGCGGGGACGGTGTTGCATACCGGCGACTGGAAATTCGATCCCGACCCGCTGATCAGCGGTCCCGCCGACACCGAGTCCTTGCGCCGCCTGGGTAACGAAGGCGTCCTGGCCATGGTGGGCGATTCCACCAATGTCTTTACCCGCGGCCATTCCGGGTCCGAAGCCGACGTGCGCGCCAATCTGATCGGCCTGCTGTCGCGATTTACCGGCCGTATCGCCATTTCATGCTTCGCCACCAACGTGGCACGGCTGGAAAGCGTCGCCTTGGCGGCCGAAGCCAATGGCCGTTCCGTGGCCCTGGTCGGCCGCTCGCTGTGGCGCATCGAAAAGGCGGCCCGTGATTTGGGTTATCTGAAGGACATAGCCCCCTTCCTGAATGACCGCGACGCCGCCCATCTGCCCGCCGACAAGGTGGTGTTCCTGTGTACCGGCAGCCAGGGCGAGGCGAGGGCGGCATTGGCCCGCATCGCCGCCGGCGACCATCCGGCGGTGAAGCTGTCCAAGGGTGACGTGGTGATCTTTTCCTCGCGCATCATCCCCGGCAATGAAAAGCCCATCTATCGGCTGCAGAACGATCTGGTGCGCATGGGTGTCGATGTCATCACCGACCGCGACGAACACATCCACGTTTCCGGCCATCCGGCCCGCGACGAGATGGAAGCCATGTACCAATATGTCCGCCCCCGTATCGCCTTGCCGGTGCATGGCGAAGCCCGCCACGTCAAGGAACATTGCGCCCTGGCCAAGGCTTGCGGCGTGGAAGAAACCCTGGCCATCGAGAACGGCGCCATGGTGCGTCTGGCCCCCGGTCCAGCGGAAGTGGTCGACCATGTCCCCACCGGCCGCCTGGCCGTCGACGGTCAGGCTTTGGAAGGCGGTCCGCGTCTGGTGCGGCTGGATTCGGCGGTGCTGCGCGACCGCCGCCGCATGGTGTTCAACGGGTCCTGCGTGTGCACCATCGTCGCCGACCGCAAGGGCAAGCTGCTGGGCGAACCGCAGGTGACGGCGCTGGGCCTGCTGGATGCCGAGCATTTCGCCGAGGAACACGAGGCGGTGGTGGAGGCCGCCCGCGAAGCGTTCGAGGAACTGCCGTTGAAGGCCCGCCAGGACGACGAGGTGGCGGCGGAAGCGGTCCGCCGTGCCGTCCGCCGCGAGTTGAAGTCCATGCTGAACCACAAGCCGATCACCACCGTGCATCTGGTCAGGGTTTGACCGCGCCCGGAACCCCGATGGTGATCCGCGGGTTTTCGTGGCTCCACCATGCCCGCCTGTCCTGCGACGACGGCGACGGGGGCGGGCTGCTTGGGTTGGTGCTCGAAGAATTAGTCTTTAACCACAATGGCTTCCAAGCCGTTGTTAATCGCCGCTTTTAGCAAGCGGCCGTCCTTCTTGGTGCGGAGAACGAACTCGTCCAAGGCCGCAAGCCAGGCCGGGTCCCCCTTGTTGACGGCATAGGCATAGGGGGTGGGGGCCAAGGGTTGGGGTGGCGCCAGCAACTTGGCCCAGTCGTGGCGGGCCAGCATCTTGCGGCTATAGGGATAGTCGGTGGCGAACAGGTCGGCGCGGCCGCTCATCACTTCCTGTTCGCGGGCCTCGGGGGTGGCGACCACCGACAGTGTCGCCTGTTTCAATTCCGCCTTCATCACCTCGACCATGTAGGTGCCGGCTTGCGCGGCGACCACCACCCCTGGCTTGTCGATGTCCTGCCACGTGGACACCGCCGGATTGTTCTTGCTGACGATGGCGTAGACGCCGCTTTTCAGATGCGGTTGGGTGAAGTCCAGCTTTTCCTGCCTTGCCGGTGTGACGCCGATGCCGTGCATGCTGACGTCGCATTTGTCCTCGGTCAGGTCGGCGATCAGGGTGCGGAACGACGAATCGACGAAGGTCACCTTGATCCCCAGATCCTTGCCCAGTTCGCGGGCCATGTCGATGTCGATGCCCTCCAGCACCCCGGTCCGGGTGTTGCGATAGGTGATCGAATAATAGTCGGGCCAGATGCACACCCTGACCTCGCCATTGGCCTTGACACGCTCCAGCCGCGTCTGCGCCCCGGCCGGAGCCGAGAAAACAGCGGCCAAAAGGGCGAAACCCAACACGATCCCTTTACGCATGGCACTCTCCCGGTGATAATCCGTTTCTTGGTATATCACCTTTGGAGGGGTTGGTTGAGTCCGCTATTTGGCGAGGACCCCGAACGGCTGTTGCGGCGGCCGGTCGGAGCGGCCACCCGGCCTCAAACCACGCGCCTGATCGTCATGGTCGCGGTGGTGGTGGGCTTGGCTGTCCTGGGCTTGGCCGGCGCAATGTTCGAGATCTTGCGCAATTCGCGGGCCGAAGCCCTTCAATCCGCGGAACAATCCACCCGCGGCATGGCCTTGGCCTTGACCGGCGGGGTTTCGCGCACGGTGCAGTCCATCGAAATCCTGCTGCAGAGCGCCGCTGGCCGGGTGGCCGAGTGGGACCTGTCGCGGCCCTTCACCGAGCGTGACCAGGAAATCCGCCGATTGCTGCGTTTCATGCCGCACATCCGGCAAATGGCGGTGCTCGCCCCCGACGGGACCGTGCTTGCCGATACCGGCGACCGCAGCATGACGGTGCGTTTGGATGTCAAGGCCATGTTCGCCGAAGCCCAGGCGGCCCCTGTTCCCCTGGTGGTGGGGCAGATCCGGTCGGGGCGGTTCCTGGGGGCCGAAACCGTCCATTCGAACCATCAGTTCCTGCCTTTCATGCACGTGTCCAACCCCGGGGGCGGCATCGGGCCGGTCTTGCTGGTGGCGGCGGTCAACCCCCTTTATTTCAAGGATGTCTTCGCCTCGGTGGAAATGCCGAGCAGCGCCCGCATCCGGCTGTGGCGCTTCGACGGGACCTTGTTGGTGGGGGCCAGCGGCGACCAGTTGTACGGTCCAGGGGACCATGCCGCTGCGCCCCTGTTCGCCCAGCATCTGAAGGCTTCCGAATATGGCACCTTCGTCGATGATGGCGCGGGGTCGGGCGACGCCTTGATCACCTCGTACCGCACCACCCTGAACTGGCCCTTGGTGGTTTCGGTGGGGGTGTCACGCGACGCCGTGTTGGCGGAATGGAAGCACGCCGCCTTGCCTTTGTTGTGGCCGGCCGGCGCCTTGACCGTCGCCTTGCTGGCGGCGGCGACGGTGCTGACCCGGTCCTTGGTGTCGCGGGTCCGGGCCGAGGCGATGCTGGTATTGAGCGAACGGGTGCTGGAAACCATGTCCAACGGGGTGGCCATCGCCGACGCCACCTTGGCTGACTACCCCTTGGTTTACGTCAACCCTGCCTTCCAAAGGATCACCGGATACGCGGCCGAACAGGTTCTGGGCCGCAATCCTCGCTTCCTGCACGGGGATGACCGCGACCAGCCGGGATTGACGGAAATACGCCAAGCGCTGGCCGAGGGGCGATCGGCCCTGGTCGTCCTGCGTAACTACCGAGCCGATTCGACCCCTTACTGGAACGAGTTGACCTTGTCCGCTGTGCGTAACACGGCCGGGCGGCTGACCCATTACGTCGCCATCCAACGCGACATCACCGACCAGGAAAGCCAGCGCGTCCAACTGGCCGAAGCCTATGCCCGGATCGAACGCTATAGCGCCGAACTGGAACGGTTTTCCTTCATCCTGGCGCACCATCTGCAGGAACCGGCCCGTCATATATCCGTTTACGCCCAATTGGTGGCCCGGGCCTTGGGCGACAATGACGACCCGGAAATCCTGTCCAACCTGGGGTTCCTGTCCAAGGCGGGGGGGCGGCTGAAGGAATTGCTGCGCGACGTGCAATTGTACCTGGCCATGGACCGCCTGGCGATGACCGGGGGCTCGTGTCAGGCCGAAGCGGTGCTGGACAAGGAATGGGAAGCCAGGACCCGCGACGTCGCCGGTTGCGACCTGGTTTCCGGGGCCTTGCCCAAGGTGCAGGTGCCGCAACGCCGCCTGGCCGATTTGTTCGGCATATTGATTGACAATTCCATCGTTTTCCGTCACCCCGAACGCCCGTTGCGGGTCAAGGTCGACGCCGAACGACAGGATGATGGTTTCTGGCGATTCAGCTTCAGCGACAACGGCTTGGGCATTCCGCCCGAATTCCTGGAAAAAGTCTTTGGGGTGTTCGAGCGCCTGCATGGCCGGGATCACTTTCCGGGTAACGGTGTCGGCCTGGCAATCGCCCGTAAATTGGTGGAAACTTTGGGCGGACGCATTCACGCCCAGTCCGACGGGGTCACCGGAACCACCATCGTGATGACCTTGCCGGAAGCGACGGAGTAGACGACGTGCCTTATGATCAAACCTTCGACATCCTGCTGGTCGAAGACGATCCCGGAGACGCGGGCTTGACCCGCGCCGCCCTGGCGCAAGCCAAGTTGCTGTGCAACCTGCATCATGTGTGCGACGGCGTCGAAGCGCTTGAGTTCCTGCGCAAGCAAGGAACCTATCGGGACAAGCCGACGCCGCACCTGATCTTGCTGGACCTCAACATGCCGCGCATGGGGGGGCGCGAGGTGCTGGAGGTGCTGCGCACCGATCCGCAACTGCACAAGATTCCGGTGGTGGTCTTGACCACCTCGGATGTCGAGGCGGATATCGAAGCCTCGTACCAGTTGGGGGCCAATTCCTTCATCACCAAACCGGTCGACATCGACCAGTTCATCGAATCGGTGAAGGCCATGGGCGATTACTGGTTCAGCGTCGTCCGGTTGCCCGGCTGAATACGTGACTGACAATCACCGGCCGCGCCCAGGACTCGACCTGTTAACTGGTAATGACAGGGTGTTTTAATTTCGTTCATATTACACCCGAAGTGTGTTCAGATTCCTAATCTAAAGTATGCCGCAGTGCCATCTTGGGGGTGGTTGTTGTCATGGGGTTTTCCGGCGTGCCTGACAAAGGCGAGATTGTCAAAGGACTGGTGAAGCTTGCTCCGCGCCCCTTGTGGGGAAAGGGCGTGGAGAAGGGGGGGGGCGCCAAGTCGCAGGTTTCCGGCGCGGAAAAAGGCGTCAAGAGCTTGCGGGTGCTTCTGGTGGAAGACCAGCCGGGCGACGCCATGCTGGTGATGATCGCGTTGCGTGAAAGCACGTCGACCCATTTCCAGGTCACCCATGCCCCGACTTTGGCGGTGGCTTTGGACGTCCTGGGGGGACAGGACATGGACGTGGTGTTGCTGGACTTGTCCTTGCCCGATTCCAGCGGCCTGGACACGGTGACCAAGGTGCTGGCGGTGGCGCCGCGCATGCCGGTGGTGGTGATGACCGGGCTTGACGACCCGATGCTGGCGTCCCGGGCCTTGGAGGTCGGCGCCCAGGATTACCTGGTGAAATGCGACGATCCGGGACGTGCGGTGGAACGGGCGATCCTTTACGCCGTCACCCGCATGAACGCCCAGATCGAGCGCGAGCAACTGTCCGAACAATTGGCCCGGGAACAGCAGCGGGTGGCGGAAGAAATCGCCGTCGCCCGCACCATGCAATTCGACCTGTTGCCCCGTCCCGACCGCCTGAATCCCGTGCTGCACCAACTGGGCCTGACGCTGCATTCCTATTTCGAGCCGTGTTCGGGCATCGGCGGCGATTTGTGGGGGTGCCACGACCTGGGGGACGGCCGTGTTTCCCTGACCGCCTTCGACTTTTCCGGCCATGGCATCGGGGCGGCGCTCAACGTTTTCCGCCTGCACACGCTGATCGACGAACAGCGTCAGTTCCTGGGTGATCCGGCGACGCTTCTGAGCAATCTGGGGGCGTCGTTGCGGCAATTGTTGGGACGTGGTCAGTTCGCCACCATGTTCGCCGCCGTCGTCGATTGCCGGACCGAGGAAATCACCTGGGTGGGAGCGGGGGCTCCGGCACCGCTTCTGTTCCGGGGCGGACGGGTTGAATTCATGGATTCCCGTGGCGTGCCCTTGGGTCTGATGCCCAATCCCCAGTACCAAACCCACCGCACGGCGTTTCCGCGCGGTTCCGAATTACTGATCTATTCCGACGCGCTGATCGAAGCCACCGGCAAGGACCAGACCATGTTGGGGAACGAGGGGCTGGTGGACTTGGTCCGCCAGTGTCGCGGCGACGGAGGACTGGCGGTCGAGGATTTGCTGGATCAATTCTATGCCTGGGCCAATCCGCCCCTCGAGGACGATCTGACGGTCATTCATCTGCAATGGCCGGTTGGTGGCTGACAAGGACAAGCTTATGGACATCATCACGACACGCAGTGCGGCGAGCCTACGCTTCTTGTTGAAGGGAAGCTTGTCGTTTCGCGACAAGGACACCTTCGCGCCAATTCTGGACGCCGTCGCCGACAAAGCCAACCTGGACGTGGTGTTGGACCTGTCGAGCCTTGATCACGTGGATTCCTTCGGCATCGGCCTGTTGCTGCTGGCAAACGAGCAGGCGGCCGCCCATGGCCGGCGATTCAGCTTGGTCAACCCGCAAGGCGCGGTCGCCAGGGTGTTCGAGATGGCCGACCTGGACGCGGTGCTGAACCTGCGCCGGGACACGCCGCCCGGTTCGCCATCCGTCGCGCCCATGCGCGGCGGTATCGGATATCGACGGCTGCCACCTTCCGCCGACGGCGACGAAAGCTGCGTCAGCCTGGGGGGCAGGCTGGTTTTCGCCGAACACGAAACCTTCGAGGAAATCATCGCCATCCTGGCCCAATCCACCGGCAGCAAGGTGGTTCTGGACTTGTCGGGGGTGGATTTCATGGATTCCGCCGGCCTGTCCATGATCATGATCGCCCGCGAGGAAGCCGAGGCCCGGGGGCAAACCCTGAAATTGCGCAACGTTCACGGGGCGGTCCAACAATTGCTGAACTTGTCGGCGCTGGAATTCATGCTGGAAGGCTAAGAAGTGATGTCGGCGGGGACGGTTGTTCTGTTCGAAGGGGGCGCGGTTCCCGACAGCTTGGCCTATCGCGCCGCCAAGCTGGGGGTGGAAGCCTGTCCCAACGTCGAATTCCTGGACTTTCCCGCCATCCGCCTGCTGATGGCGCCCATTTCCATGGCGTCATGCGGCCTGCGCAACGGTTTCAGCGGCTTCATAGAATATAGGTCCTGCGACCAACTCTGCCCGCTGACCGAGGATTTGGTCGCGGCGGTGCAGCAGGGCGGCTTGTGCCTGTCGGCGTCCACCGTCAGCCTGCTGGGCGCCGACCCGGTTCAGCATTTTTGCCGGGCGGTGCTTGGCCGTTTTCCCCGTCTCGACGCCATGCGGCTGGAATTGGCGCTGGCGGAAGCCTGCGGCAATGCCGTCAT
>JAIWOG010000018.1 GCA_020217035.1 Magnetospirillum sp.
CCACGGCAACCTGGGCTTGGCCAGCGATTTGCGTCATTCCCTGGCGGGACTTGCCGAATTCAACCAACGCATCGCCAAAAGCGTCGCCGACCCGACCATGGCGGCGCGTCGGGTGCGGCTGACCGCCTGGCCGATGGGGCAGGGGGTCGAGGTCCGGGTCTCGGACGATGGCGACGGCTATGACCTTGACGCGGAACTGGCAAAGCCGGTGGACGTGGCGGCGAAAAGCGGGCGGGGACTGGGATTGATCCGCAAGGTCAGCAACGAGGTTCGCGGCGAGGATGGTGGGCGCACCTTGTGCATGCGTTTCAATCCGGCGGATTGAACGCTGTCGTTTGTCGCTCGTTTATTTCACCCACGAATCCTGTTGTCATCACTTGGATAAGCTACATCCGCGATGGGGGCTCGACAGGGCCTGAAGTCTTATGCTTCAGTCTAGGTCATAGCCATGGGGGAGGTCGGATGATGAAAGTCGGACAAGTCAGTATTTCCCGCATTGACGACGCCGGCTTGGCGCCGCTGGCCGGCACGCCCAGCCACCTCGTCCTGCTGTTCGCCGCAATCGATTTGTTGCGCGATCCCCAAGCCCATGCCGCTTTGCGGCGGGCGTTTCCCGATGCCATCCTGGCCGGGTGTTCCACCGCCGGAGAAATCAGCGCCAAAGGTATGAGCGACGGCAGCGCCATCGTCACCACCGTGGCGTTCGACGCGGTCACCGTGCGCTGTGCCGCCGCCCGCTTGGAAAACATGGACCAATCCGCCATCGTCGGCGCACAATTGGGGCAATCCTTGAAGGCGCCGGACTTGCGGGCCGCCCTGGTCTTCGGCAAGGGCGTCGGCATCAACGGCAGCGCCTTGATCGACGGCATGGTCGGCGCCGTCGGGACCGAGGTCCCCATTTCAGGTGGATTGGCCGGTGACGGCGGCGCCTTCGCCGCCACCCTGACCTTGACCCCGGACGGAATCGACGCCGACCAGGTGGTGGCGGTCGGCCTTTACGGTGACGCCTTGAAGATCCATCACGGCAGTTACGGGGGCTGGCAGCCGTTCGGCCCGCCGCGCCGGGTCACCAGGGCCGACGGCAACATCCTTTACGAACTGGACGGCCAAGCGGCGCTGGACCTTTACAAGGACTATCTGGGGGAATACGCCCGCGACCTGCCGGCTTCGGGCTTGCTGTTTCCGTTTGAAATGCTGGACGCGGAATGTCGCTCGGTGGGGTTGATTCGCACCATCCTGGGCGTTGACGAACAAAAGGGCGCCTTGGTCCTGGCCGGCGACATCGACCTGAACGGCCATCTGCGCCTGATGCATGCCAGCAACGAAGGGTTGGTGGACGGCGCCGAGACCGCCGCCCGCCGGGCCAAGGACGAGGCTGCCGACCTGGGCGCCGACAGCCTGGCCATTCTGGTCAGCTGTGTCGGACGCAAGTTGGTGATGGGGGATTCCGTTGACGAAGAGGTCGAGGCGGTGTCCCAGGTGCTGGGGCGTCAGGTGCCGTTGACCGGTTTCTATTCCTATGGCGAGATCGCCCCGTTCTCCTCCACCACCCAATGCATGCTGCACAACCAGACCATGACCGTCACTTTCCTGTCGGAGTCCTGAGGTGCATCGTCTGTTGGGAAGGCAGGTTCGCCGCGCTTTCGCCGCCGAGGACGATGCCGCCGCCGACGCTTTTCTGCAGCGGTTGGCCCAGCTTGACCGTGCGTCCTTGCCGTCCGACGTCGTCCGCTTGCTGGACGGCATCCCCGACCTGTTGCGCCGGGTGGGCGAAACCTACGACCAACATGAACGAGACCTGACGCTTCGCAACCGTTCGCTGGAACTGAGTTCCGGCGAGCTGACCAAGGCCAACGCCAAGCTGCGCGAGGAAAGCGCCGCCCAGGCGCGGGCCATGGCGTCCTTGCGCAGCAGCGTCAACGAGATCCTGGCCGTCGGCGGCCAGCCCCCCTTGCCCGAGGACGACAGCGGCATCGAGGCCCTGACCGCCATCATCCTGCGGCTGACCCACGAACGGGCCGAAGCGCAGCGGGACTTGGAGCGGCAGAAATTCGCGCTTGACCAGCACGCCATCGTCAGCATCACCGACCACACCGGCACCATCGTCTACGCCAACCAGAAGTTCTGCGACATCAGCGGCTACACGGCCGAGGAACTGTTGGGGTCCAACCACCGCATCGTCAATTCCGGCCTGCATCCCCGTGAAATGTTCACCGACATGTGGCGGACCATCGGCAACGGCCAGGTGTGGCGCGGCGAGATCTGCAACAGCAAGAAGGACGGGTCGCTTTATTGGGTCGACGCAACCGTCGTTCCCATTTTGGACGACCATGACCGGCCGCGCCATTACATCGCCATCCGCACCGACATCACCGTCCGCAAGACCATGGAATCGGCGCTCCGGGAAAGCGAGCGGCGTCTGCAGATCGCGTTGGACGCCGGCGCCATCGGACTTTGGATGCTCAACACCCGCACCGACGAAGCCTTCTTCAGCGACCAATGGACCGCCATGCTGGGCTATGGCGCCGACGAAGTGCTGCCGAAGGGCGAGACTTGGCGGCACTTGTTGCATCCCGAGGACCGGGACGCCACCTTGGGGGCCTTCGAAGCCCACGTGTCCGGCCTTTCACCGGTCTACGAGGCCGAGTTCCGCATGCGGCACAAGGATGGCGGCTGGCGTTGGGTGATGGCGTCGGGCCGGGTCATCGACCGCGACGCCCAAGGTCGGGCCATCCGCGTCGCCGGGGTGCACAAGGAAATCACCGACCGCAAGAAGGTCGAGGAAATGCTGAAGGAGGCGGTGGGCCGGGCCGAGGCCGCCAACCAGGCCAAGTCCGAGTTCCTGGCCACCATGAGCCATGAAATCCGCACGCCGATGAACGGCATCATCGGTATGACCGGGTTGTTGCTGGACACCCAGTTGAACCGCGAACAGCAGCATTTCGCCAACACCGTCCGCACCTCGGCCGAGGCGTTGCTGGGCATCATCAACGACATCCTGGATTTTTCCAAGATGGAGGCCGGCAAGCTGGAATTCGAGTACGGCCCCTTCGAGATCAGGCCGCTGGTCGAGGGGGTGGTGGATATCCTGGGGCCCAGGGTCAAGGGGCGCGAGGTCGAGTTGACCTATTCCGTGCCCATGGACGCACGCGGCGTCTTCTTCGGCGACGCCGGCAGACTGCGCCAGGTTCTGCTGAACCTGGCCGGCAACGCCATAAAGTTCACCGAACGCGGTTCCGTCCATATCGGGGTGCGTTTGCTTCCCGCTTTTGACGACATGATGCGGCTCAGGGTCGAGGTGGTGGACACCGGCATCGGCATCGCCGAGGCCGCCAAGGACCGCTTGTTCACCATGTTCACCCAGGCCGATTCGTCCACCGCTCGCCGGTTCGGCGGCACCGGCCTGGGCTTGGCCATCTCGAAGCGCATCGTCGACCTGATGGACGGCAAGATCGGCTTCGACAGCACCGAGGGCAAGGGGTCGACTTTTTGGTTCGATGTCGTCCTGCGTCGCAGCGACGAGCAACCGGCCACCCGCGAGTTGGACAACCCGCTATCGGGGGCGCATGTGCTGGTGGTGGACGACAATCCCACCAACCGCGAGGTGTTCGAACACCAATTGCAGAACTGGGGCGCCAGGGTCCACCTGGCCGACAGCGCCGCCGCCGGGTTGCTGGCCGTCCGTCACGCCCAGCAAGGAAACGATCCCTTCCAGTTGATCTTGCTGGACCACCACATGCCGGGGATGAGCGGGCTGGACCTGGCCGCCGTGCTGCGTGCCGATCCCAGTTGCGCCGCGCTGAAACTGGTGATGGCGTCGTCGGCCAACCCGTCCGACCTGCGGCACACCGATCATGCCCTGCGGTTGGACGACATCTTGTCCAAGCCGGTGCGGCAAAGCGACCTGCTGGACAGCCTGATGACCCATCTGGGGCGGGCCGGGGCCGAAACGGCGCCCCAGCACGTTCCGGCCGACCAGGTCAAGGTGGCGTCCTTCGCCCTGCGCATCCTGGTGGTCGAGGACAACCCCATCAACCAGCAGGTGGCGGTGGGATTGCTGGCCAAGCTGGGGCATCGTGCCGATGTCGCCGACGACGGCGCCGAGGCGGTGACCCTGGTCGAGCGTGGCGATTACGACCTGATCCTGATGGACATGCAGATGCCGCGCATGGACGGGTTGACCGCCACCCGCGTCATCCGGGCGCTTCCCGGCGACAAGGACAAGGTGGTCATCGTCGCCATGACCGCCAACGCCATGAGCGGCGACCGCGATTCGTGCCTGGCCGCCGGCATGGACGACTATCTGGCCAAGCCCATCGACCGCCATCGGCTGGCGGCGGTCCTGGATCGCTGGACGGCCAAGATCATCGACAGCCGTGGCGACGACCGCGCCACCTGCGTGGCGCCGCAGATGGCGCCGACATCCGCCCCGGTGGCCACGGCTCCGTCAGCCCCCTTGGTGGACCAGGACATCCAAATGGATTTGCGGGATGCCCTGGGCGACGAATCCTTCCGCAGCTTGCTGGGCTCGTTCCGGGCCAGCATATCCATCCGGCTGGGTGAAATTCGCGCGGCCCTGGATGGTGGCGATCATGCCCATGTCGCCGCCGCCGCCCATTCGTTGAAGGGGGCGGCGTCCAACCTGGGATTCACCCGTTTGGCCGCCGCCTCGGGGCGGTTGGAAAAAGCCGGCAAGGATGGTGCCGGCGACTTCGAAATGTTGGAAAAAGAGGTGGTCGAGGTGGCCCGGGAAACCCTGGAACACCTGTCCCGCCCCGGTGCCGGAAGCTGAAGGGTTCGCCATGCGCATTCAAATCGTCGACGACAACGACACCAACCTGATGCTGTTCGAGCAGATCGCCCTGCGCGTCGCCGACGATGTTACCGTGGAATGCTTCGCCGACCCGGTCAAGGCCCTGGACGACGCGCGGGTCAAACTGCCCGACCTGATCCTGGTGGACTACATGATGCCGGTGATGGACGGTCATGAATTCCTGGCCGAGGTGCGCAAGCTGCCCGGCGGGCGTGACGTTCCCATCGTCATGGTCACCGCCGCCGGCGAACGCTCGGTCCGCCAGAAGGCCCTGGAACTGGGGGCCACCGACTTCCTGACCAAGCCCGTTGATCCCACCGAAGTCCGGGTGCGGCTGAACAATCTGCTGGCGCTGCGGCGCAGCCACCTGCGACTGTCCGACCGCAATCGCTGGCTGGCCGACGAGGTGCGCAAGGCCACCCAGGCCATTTTCGCCCGCGAACATGAACTGGTGGTCCGCCTGTCCCGCGCCGCAGAATTCCGCGACCCGGAAACCGGCGGCCATATCCAGCGCATGGCCCATTATTCCGAACTGATCGCCCGGGGCTTGGGTTTGGCGCCGGATCTGTGCGACCTGATCCTGCGATCCGCACCCATGCACGACGTGGGCAAGCTGGGAATCCCGGACGGCATCCTGCTGAAGCCGGGACGGCTGGACGAACAGGAATTCCTGGTGATGAAGCGTCATCCTGAAATCGGCCATGCCATCCTGGACGGCAGCGCCTCGCAATTGATCGCCATGGGGGCGGAAATCGCCTTGACCCACCATGAAAAGTGGGACGGAACCGGCTATCCCAAGGGCACGGCCGGCGAGGCCATCCCTTTGACTGGCCGTGTCGTCGCCGTCGCCGACGTCTTCGACGCCCTGACCAGCGAGCGTCCCTACAAAATGGCGTGGAGCGTCGAACGGGCGCGGGATTTCCTGGTGGAGGGCAAAGGAACGCATTTCGACCCGGCTTGCGTCGATTCCTTCCTGGCCGCTTGGGACGAGGTTCTGGCCATCAAGGCCCGCTTCGTCGACGAAGTGGCTTATGAAAGTCCGGTCGAGCAGTTGACATGACCGACAAGCCAGGGCTCAGCTTCAATCTGGTGTTCATCTGCCTGGTGACGGCCCTGGCTTCCCTGGTCTATGTCGGAACCTTGTTGACCGTACGCTCGATGACGCTGGACAGCATCGCTGACAGCACCCACATCGCCAACCGGCCCCTGATTCAGTCCTTCGCCGACACCGTCTGGCGTGACGCCGACGGCGATGCCACGGTCATGTCCGGCATCGACCACAAGGTGCGCGAGTTTCTGGCCGGCACCGACGTCAGCAAGCTTGTCGTCCTGGATATGGGCGGCAAGGTCCTCTATTCCACCGAACCAGGCGAGGTGGGGCAGCAGCAGGCATCGCCGGACACCATCCGCCGCGTTCTGGACGGTGTCGCCATCAGCGCTTTTGACCAAGCCGACATGGTCACCTCGATCCTGCCGCTGCCGAAGTGGGGAGGTTCGATCGCAGCGGTTGCCAAGGTTTCCGCCGATCGCCGTGACGCGGTGGCGCTGGCCGGCCAGCGCCTGACCCGCATGGCCCTCATCATGGCCGGCTTTTTCTTCTTCGCCGTCCTCTGCCTGGTTTTCGTGGTCTGGCAACTGGACATGGCGCGGCGGCGCCAGGAAACCCAGTTGGCCGAGCAGAACGAGTCCTTGACCCGGCTGGCGGCCGAATACGACACGGCACGGGTGCAGGCGGAAGACGCCGCCCGCGCCAAGGCGGAATTCCTGGCCACCATGAGCCACGAGATCAGGACGCCCATGAACGGCATCCTGGGAATGACCGAATTGCTGATCGACACCGGCCTCAGCCCCGAACGCCTGCGTTTCGCCCAAACCATCCGCAATTCGGCCGAGTCCTTGCTGACCATCCTGAACGACATCCTGGACTTCTCGAAGCTTGAGGCCGGTAAGCTGGAATTCGAGACGGTTCCCTTCGACGTGGCGGAATTGCTGGAAGGCGCCGTCGACGTGGTGTCGCCGCGCTTGCGCGGCCGGGCGCTCGACCTGCATTACCTGGTGGCCGATACAATGGTCCTGACCCGCCTGGGCGATCCGGTCCGTTTGCGTCAGGTGGTGTTGAACCTGCTGGGCAACGCCGTCAAGTTCACCGAAAACGGCGCCATCACCGTCACCGCCTTGGCGGCCGGGGGCGACCGGATTCGTTTCGAGGTGGCGGATACCGGCGTCGGCATCCCCGAAGCCGCCAAGGCCAATTTGTTCGGCATGTTCGCCCAGGCCGATTCCTCGACCTCGCGGCGTTTTGGCGGCACCGGCCTGGGATTGGCCATCTGTCGTCGTATCGTCGATGGCATGGGGGGCGAGATCGGTTTCCAGTCGCGCGAAGGCCACGGCAGCACCTTTTGGTTCGAGGTGGGCCTGCCCGTTCATGGCGCGGAAAAGCCCAGTTTGCCCGATCGCCCGCTTGATGGCGTGCCGGTTCTGGTGATGGACGACATGGCGGCCAGCGCCCAGGTGGTGGCGACGATCCTGCGCCGGGCCGGCGCCCAGGTGTCGATGGCGGCCAGCGTCTCGGACGCCCTGGTGTGGATGCGGCGGGCCGATGCGCCGTTGGACGCCCTGGTGGTGGTGGCCGACCAGGACATGCCGTTGATGGGCGGGCTGGAACTGCTCAGCATGATGCGCAACGACCCGCGTCTTGGCGCGGTCAAGCTGGTGCTGAGCGTGCCCGGCGGCGACCGCGAGCTTATGGAACAGGGCCTGACACGCGGCGCCACCAAGGTGATGGGGGCGCCTTATCGTCATGCCGAATTGATCGACACGGTCCGTCAGGCGGCTTTCAACCTTGAGGTGCCGCAAGAACCCGATTTGGCGTCGCCGGACGCGTCGCCGAAGCCGGTCGAGGGGATCCCGCTGAAAATCCTGGTGGTCGAGGACAACCCGGTGAACCAGGACGTGGCGCGTGGCTACCTGAACGCCATGGGACACGAGGTGGACATCGCCGAAGATGCCGGCGACGGGGTCGCCATGGTGTTGCGCGGCGATTACGACCTGGTGTTCATGGATTTGCAATTGCCCGACATGGACGGCATCGAGGCCACCAAGCTGATCCGCGACCTGCCGGGAAAATGCACCACCATTCCCATCATCGCCATGACCGCCAACGTGCTGCCCGAGGACCGCGAGCGCTGCGCCCAGGCTGGGATGAACGGTTTCCTGCCCAAGCCGGTGCGGCGTGACGCCCTGGCGGCGTTGCTTGACGAATGGCGACAGCGTTTGAAGGGCTGAGCCAAGGTCAAGCCGTCAACGCGACAGAACTTTCAGTACCTGTTCCAGCAAGTTGTCCACCTGCTGCTTGGCGATGGGCGGGGGATGGTCGCTTCCCTGCGGTACCGGCGGGATCACCGGAGAAGCCGCCGGCTTCGGCGGTTCTGGCGGCGGCGACGGCTTGGCCGGGGCCAGGCCGCTTTCCATGCGTTCCAGGCGTTTGTTGACCATTTCCAGGAAACCGGACAGGGCGTCCACCTTGTCGGCGCTGCTGACCCGCTCCTCCATGTTGCCGATGCGGCTGGAGATGGCTTCCAGCACCTGGGTGATGGACGAGGTGTCCACCCCCTGGGCCTGGCCTGGGGCTTGTTCGATCCGTTGTTCGATGCGGGCCACCCGCTTCGAGATGACGTCAAGTGCCAGCCTCAGCGGCGTTACGTCAACCGGCTTGGCCTCGTCGATCTTGCGTTCGACGCTGGCCATGCGTTCGGCGATGGTTTCCAGGTTGGTGGTCACCGGGGCCATGTCCACCGCCTCGGCGACACGGGCCGGCAGTTCCTCGACCTTCTCTTCGACCTTTTCCACCTTGTGGACCATGGTCTCCAGGATCTGGACCATGGGCGAGGGATCGTAGGCTTCGCTTTGGCCGATCATTTCCTCGATATGGCCCAGACGGTCGGCGATGACCGACAATTGGCTGCTGCCTTGCGGCCCGGTCAAGGCGTTGGCGCCCAAGCGGGATTCCAGGTGGTCAAGCCGTTCGGTGATCAGTTGGAAGCCGTGGGCGGTGTCGTGGGCGGTGCCCTGGATGGCGTTGCGCAGCCCGGCCAGGTGTTGGCCGACGGTCTTCAACGCGCTGGCGAAGGCTTCCACCGCCGCCAGGGCCTGAAGGTCGCGGCGTTCCATGCGGCCCAGGGTTTCCAGCACCGCCTCGGCGGCATAGGTGCGGCTGCTGGCGTTCAGGGCCTCGAAAGTGAAGGACAGGGCTTCCAGGCGTTCGAGCAGGGGCACCAAGGTGGCCTGGTCCGCGACGGCCGGGGAATGGGGTGAGGAATGCACGGCCATCCCGGTGCCTGGACTTTGTTCCCCCATCGGCCTTTCCATGTCTTGCGGATCGTCGGAAACCACACCAAACCCCTTTGTTTCTCACCCGAAACCGAAGTAAACAACACTATGCCTTGATCGGCTGTGCCGTACAAGGGCGGGGGGCGGGCCAACCCGCTGATGGCGATCGTCGGAGTTGCCGCGTCCATGGAAAATCCTTGCGTGATGGTTGTCGACGACAACAAGGCCAACCGCGACCTTTACATGGACTTGCTGGAAATGACCCCGTTCACCGGCAGCGGCATGGAGGTGGCCCGTGACATCTTCGCCGCAATGGGAGCGGACGCACCCCCCATCCTGGCCATGACCGCCTCGGCCTTGCCCGACTTGATCGACCGTTTACAAGAACATGGTTTCGTCGGCCTGGTGACCAAGCCGTGCGGGGTTTCCACCTTTCTGGCCGCGGTGCATTGGGGCATGGGCGGCAAACATCAGGAATTCAAGCTTTTCTAGGGTCATCCCCGAGGATTGACCGGCGTCAAGGTGGTTGTCGGCCTAGGCTTTAAATATTAGAATATTCTAAATTTAAAGGAGCCGGCATGAAGCTGTCATGGAAATGGGGCGGAATGGCCATGGTGGCGGCCTTGGCCTTGGCAATCGCCGTCACCCAGCGGAACGGTAAGGCCGTTGACGCCCAGACTCAGGCGGCAGTGCCCCAGGCGGCCGGAATCTACGGTATCGGCACCGTCGAGGCGCGGGTACAGTCGGCCCTGGGCTTCGAGGTGGCCGGCACCGTGGTCGAACTGGCCGCCGACCAGGGCGACCGCGTGGTCAAGGGGCAGGTGATGGCCCGTCTGGCCGATGGCGAGCAGCGGGCGG
>JAIWOG010000019.1 GCA_020217035.1 Magnetospirillum sp.
TGGTGGCGCAGGCCGAGGCGGCTTTGGCCCAGGCCCGCGCCCGGTTGGAACGGGCCCGCGCGGTGCGCGAGCAAAAGCAAAGCGTCGACAGCCGTCGCCAAGCCCTGGAGCGCAAGGGCACGGTATCGGTCGAGGCGGCCGAGGACGCCCGCGCCGGTGCCGACATCGCCGCCGCCGACGTGGCCGTCGCCCTGGCCGACATCGAGGCGTCGCGGGCGCTGCTGGAACGCGAACGTCAGAAACTGGCGAAATCCACCTTGCTGGCCCCCTATGACGGCGTGGTGGTCAAGCGCGACCGTGAATTGGGCGCCGCCGTGGTCGCCGGGGGAACAGTGTTCACCGTGGTCGATCCCGCCACCGTGTGGGTGCGTGCCTATGTGGACGAGGCCCGCGCCGGAAAGCTGGCACCCGGTCAGGCGGCCCGTATCGTCCTGCGGTCGTTGCCGGGGCGCGACTTCCCCGGCCGTGTCGCCCGCGTCGACATCGAGGCCGACCGGGTGTCCGAGGAACGGGTGGTTCACGTCGCCTTCGACGTCATCCCCCAACCCTTCCATCTGGGCGAGCAGGCCGAGGTGGTGGTGGAGGACGGGCCATGAACCTGGCGTTGCGTGACATCCGCCATCGGTTGGGACGTTTCGTGCTGACCTGCGTCGGCCTCGCCTTGTTGTTGGGGGTGGTGTTGTCGATGATCGGGATTTATCGCGGCATCGTCGCCGACGCCTTGCAATTGGTGCGTCTGGCCGACGCCGATTTGTGGGTGGTCGAAGGCGGTACCCAGGGCCCCTTCGCCGAATCTTCCCGTATTCCCAAGGATACCCGGGAAACCGTCGCCCGCCTGCAAGGCGTCGCCGAGGCCGGGGTGTTGACTTTCCAGACCGCCGAGGCCAGCCACGGCCCGCGCAAGATCAGGCTTTACGTGGTCGGCTACGAGATCGGCCGCCTGGGCGGACCGGCCCAATTGCTGGCGGGACGCGCCATCGCGCGGTCCCATTACGAGATGGTGGTCGATGTTCGTTCCGGCATTCCCTTGGGGGCAAGGGTGCGCCTGGGGGCGAAGGACTTCACCGTCGTCGGGTTGACCCAAGGGCGGGTGGATTCCGGCGGCAATCCCGTCGCCTATCTGACGCTGAAGGACGCCCAGGAACTGCAGTTCGAACTGGAGGCCGCCGCCGCCCGCAACCAGGCGGCGCGGGGGCTGGAGGCCAACCTGAACCAGGTCAACGCCGTGGTCGCCCGCCTGCATCCCGGGGTGGCGGCGGAAAGCGTCGCCGCGACGGTGCGGCGCTGGAAGCATCTGGGCGCCGTCACCCAACAAGAGCAGGAAAACCTGCTGGTCAGTTCGGTGGTCGATCGCGCCCGCAAGCAGATCGGCATGTTCACCGCCACCTTGTTGCTGGTGTCTGCGGTGGTCATCGCCCTGATCATCTACACCATGACCATGGACAAGATGCGCGAGATCGCCACGCTGAAGCTGATCGGCGCCCCCGACCGCACCATCGTCGGCCTGATCGTCCAGCAATCCCTGGCCTTGGGCGGCATCGGCTTCGCCTTGGGGGCGGCGCTGATCTTCCTGGGGGCCGATTTCTTCCCCCGCCGGGTCATCTTGCTGCCGGGCGATGCCGCCGCCTTGGGGGCGGTGGTGATCGCGGTGTGCCTGCTGGCCAGTCTGATGGGGGTGCGCTACGCCTTGAAGATCGACCCCGCCCAAGCCTTGGGAGGCTGAGATGGAAGCCCTGGTCCAACTGAGAGGTCTGGCGAAGCATTACGGCGAGGGGACGACGCGGGTTGACGCCCTGCGCGGCCTTGACCTCGACATCCACGCTGGCCAAGTGGTGGGGCTGCTGGGGCCCAGCGGTTCCGGCAAAAGCACGCTTTTGAACCTGGTGGGCGCCATCGTCGAACCCAGCGCCGGCTGGATGCGGCTGGACGACGAGGTGGTCTATGACGGCAAGTGGACACGGCGCGACCTGCGCCGCCTGCGGCTGGAAAAGATCGGCTTCATCTTTCAGTTCCACAACCTGATCCCGTTCCTGTCGGTGTCCGAGAACGTCGAGGTGGTGCTGGACCTGGTCGGGCAGGGGCGCCCCCAAGCCCAGGCGCGGGCGCGGGAATTGCTGGATTATTTGGAAGTGGGCGAGCATGCCGACCGGCGGCCGTCACAATTGTCCGGTGGCCAGGCTCAGCGCGTCGCCATCGCCCGCGCCCTGGCCAACCGGCCGCGCATCATCCTGGCCGACGAACCCACCGCGGCGCTGGATTCGGAACGCGCGGGCATCGTCATGGACCTGTTGCGCAAGGTGGCGGTGGAACAAAGCGCCGCCGTCATCGTCGTCACCCATGACGAGAAGATCTTCGACCGCTTCGACGCCATGCATGTCCTGCGCGACGGCCGCTTGACCGCCTAGGGCGTAAACTCATAAATCCCATGGCGCTCTGAGGCAAACCCGAAGGGCATGCCCCACAAAGCCATCTAACTGTGCCGTCAAATTTGGCGATAGCGCCGCTATCGCCTGCATTTCCCGGCGCTTTACATGGCTTTGTGGGGTGTGCAGAGCACCATGGGATTTATGAGTTTACGCCCTAGCGGCTCAGTACTTGCGGACGCGTTCCGGCGCGATGCCGACGACGCGGCCCCACAGGTCGAAGTCCTCGGCGTTTTCCACTTCCACCAAGACGATGTCGCCGGGTTCCACGTCGGTCTCGCCGTTCAGGTAGACACAGCCGTCCACTTCCGGGCTGTCGGCCCACGACCGGCCGAAAGCGCCTTCCTCGTCCACCTCGTCGATGATCACCTCGATGGTCTTGCCGATCTTCGACTTGCTGATGTCGTCGGAAATCTGCCGTGCCACTTCCATCAGCCGGTTGTAGCGTTCTTCCTTGACGTCCTCGTCCACATGGTCTTCCAAGGAATTGGCCGGGGCGCCGGCGACGTTTTCGTACTTGAAGCAGCCGACGCGGTCGATGCGGGCCTGTTCCAGCCAGTCCAGCAGGAACTCGAAATCTTCCTCGGTCTCGCCGGGGAAGCCGACGATGAAGGTGGAACGGATGGCCAGGTCGGGGCAAATCTCGCGCCAGGACTTGATGCGCTCCAACAGGCGTTCGTGGTCGGCCGGACGCTTCATCGCCTTCAGGATCTTCGGGCTGGCGTGCTGGAACGGGATGTCCAGATAAGGCAGGATCTTGCCTTGGGCCATCAGCGGGATCACCTCGTCCACATGGGGATAGGGATAGACGTAGTGCAGGCGCGTCCACACCCCCAAGTCACCCAAGGCGGCGGCCAGTTCCGTCAACCGGGTCTTGACGGGGCGGCCATGCCATTGGCTTTCGGCGTATTTCAGGTCAACGCCATAGGCGCCGGTATCCTGGCTGATGACCAGGATTTCCCGGATGCCGGCCATGGCCAGACGCTCGGCTTCTTCCAGCACCTCGCTCACCGGGCGGCTGACCAGGTCGCCACGGATGCCGGGGATGATGCAGAACGAACAGCGATGGTTGCAGCCTTCGGAAATCTTCAGATAGGCGTAATGGCTGGGCGTCAGGTGCAGACCCTCGGGCGGGACCAGGGAATGCAGCGGCGAGCTTTCCGGCGGCGCCGCTTCGTGCACGGCGTCCACCACCTGCTGGTATTGGTGCGGCCCGGTCACCGCCAGCACGTCGGGATGGACCTTGCGGATGGCGTCTTCTTCCACGCCCATGCAGCCGGTGACGATGACGCGGCCGTTTTCGTTCATCGCCTCGCCGATGGCTTCCAGCGATTCGGCCCGGGCGCTGTCCAGGAAGCCGCAGGTGTTGACCACCACCACGTCGGCGCCGTCATAGGAATCCGAGATGTCGTAGCCCTCGGCGCGTAGGCGGGTGAGGATGCGTTCCGAATCCACCAAGGCCTTGGCGCAGCCCAGGCTGACGATTCCGATTTTCGGCATGGTGGGGATTCCTTCGTTGGATGATGGCGGTGGAAGTAGCTTTTTGCGGCCCGAGATTCAAGCCCGCTGCGTTCTTTCCTTGACGATTTGCTGCGGATGCTAAATTAGTCGCCCCTGTTGTTCTCGCATCTGCGGTAAGCAAAGATGAACCTTGCTGATTTTTCGCCCCTGATGGGTTTGGCCGGCGGTGCCCTGATCGGCGCCGCGGCAGTGTTGTTGATGTTGGCCAATGGTCGGATCATGGGCATCGCCGGCATCGTCGGCGGCGTGATCCAGGAACCGCGTTCCGCCGACACCCCCTGGCGTCTGGCCTTCCTGGCCGGCATGGCGGTTCCGGCCGTGGCGGCCACGGCTTTGGGACTGTTTCCGGCTTCGGTGCCGGCCGGAATGGGAATGGTGCTGGTGGCCGGTTTCCTGGTCGGCTTGGGCAGCCGCATGGCCAATGGCTGCACCTCGGGCCATGGGATTTGCGGTTTGGCCCGTCTGTCGCGGCGTTCGATGGCGGCGGTCGCCACCTTCATGGCGGTGGCGGGGCTGACCGTTTATGTCGTCCGTCATGGGCTGGGGGGGATGTGATGCAGCGTCAAATCAGCGCCTTCGCCGCCGGTTTGCTGTTCGGCTGCGGTCTTTTGGTGTCGGGCATGGCCGATCCGGCCAGGGTTTTGGGGTTCCTGGACCTTTTCGGCACCTGGGACCCGACCTTGGCCTTCGTCATGGGCGGCGGGTTGGCGGTGACCGGCCTGGGCTATGCCTGGTGCCTGCGCCGTTCGGGGCCATTATGCGCCGTCAACTACCAGATTCCCAACCGCCGCGACCTGGATGCGCGGCTGTTCCTGGGTGCCGGGCTGTTCGGCGTGGGCTGGGGGCTGGTGGGCTATTGCCCCGGTCCGGCGTTGCTGGCCGGAGCGGCGGGGCAGGGCACCGCGCTTTGGTTCTGTGGCGCCATGCTGGCTGGCATGCTGTGCTGGCGCTGGCTGGAAATCAGCGATTGGTTGCAGCCGGGCACCGCCAAGGGCTGAAACGAAAAAAGCCCGGAACCATCGGTTCCGGGCGTTTTCTTGTCCGACGTTTCGCCTTATTGGGCGATGACGCTGACGGCGCGGCGGTTCTGCGCCCAGGCCTGCTCGTTCGAGCCGTTGGCCTCGGGGCGTTCCTTGCCATAGGTCGAAGTGGACAGGCGGCTGCCCTGGACGCCCTGGGCCATCAGGTATTCCTTGGCCGACTGGGCGCGGCGGTCGCCCAGCGCCAGGTTGTATTCGCGGGTGCCGCGTTCGTCGGCATGGCCTTCGATGCGCAGCATGACGGTGGGATAGCGACGCAGGAAGGCGGCCTGGCGGTCCAGGGTGGCCTTGGCGTCGGCGGACAGCGACTGGCTGTCGGTGCCGAAATAGACGCGGTCGCCGACCGAAGTCTGGAATTCGCGCTGCATCTGGGCCAGACGCTCGGCTTCACTCATCACGCCGCCGGTGGGGCGCTGGGCGGTGGTTCCGGTGTTGTAGCCGGCGCCGGTGGCGCCGCCGGTCTGCTGCGCCTGGTCCGAGCAGGCGGCGACCGCCATCAGGGCGGTCAGAGCGGTGAAAGAAACGACGATGCGACGCATGTGCGTGTCCCCTTGGGAAGATAAGGTGCGATCCGGGATATTGGCCACGGATCATGGCGGAAATATGGAACGGCCCCTCCCGAAAGGGAAGGGCCGTTTCGCAGATGAACCGAACTTTCGGTTTAGCCCAGGTTCTGGGCCACGAAATCCCAATTGACCAGCTTGTCCAGGAAGGTCTGGACGAAGTCGGGGCGGCGGTTCTGGTAGTCCAGGTAATAAGCGTGTTCCCAGACGTCGACGGTCAACAGCGCCTTCTGGCCGTGGGCCATGGGCAGGTCGGCGTTGGCGGTCTTGGTGATCTTCAGTGCGCCGTTTTCTTCCACCAGCCAAGCCCAGCCCGAGCCGAACTGGGTGACGGCGGCGTTCTTGAATTCCTCGGCGAACTTCTCGTAGGAGCCGAAGGCGGCCTCGATCTTGGCCAGCACGGCGCCGGTGGGCTTGCCGCCGCCGCCCTGCTTCATGCAGTTCCAGAAGAAGGTGTGGTTCCACACTTGCGCTGCGTTGTTGAACACGCCCTGCTTGGCCGGCAGGTCCTTGGCGGCGACCATGATGATCTCTTCCAGGGACTTGGACGCCAAGTCGGTGTCCTTGATCAGGTTGTTCAGGTTGGTGACATAGGCGTTGTGGTGCTTGCCGTGGTGGAAGTCCAGCGTCTGGGCCGAGATGAACGGTTCCAGAGCGGTCTTTTCATAGGGAAGCGCGGGAAGCTCGAAAGCCATTTTTGCCTCTTGTGCTTGGGGAAGTTGGATAGTTTGGAAAATGTCTAAACCTGGCCCACAACATAGGTAAGTGAAGCCTGAATGTGAAGTGGCAAAATCCTATCACGAGAATCGGAGATCGTCTCGCCCCAAGGCCAGCCGCGCGGCGGCCAGGCCCGAGGAAACCGCCGATTCCAAGGTGCAGGGCCAGGGCGAGGCCAGCCAGTCGCCGGCCAGGAACACCCCAGGAATTTCCGTGGTCGGACCTGGGCGGCGGGCCAGGGTGGCGCCGTCATGACGAAGCGTCGCGCGTCTTTCCATGATCACCCGATGGGCCGGCAGCGGGCCGGGGCAGGCCAGGATTGGGGCGATTTCCGCCCACAGGCTGGCCGCTTCCACGTGACTGGGGGCCGACGAGATGGTCACCGAGGCGACGTCGTCGCGCACGAACAGCCATTGCGCCTGTCCGCCCACCAATCCCAAGGGGGCGTCAAGACGGACCGGCAAGGGCAGGCGGAAGTGGATGTTGGCGATTGTTTCTGTAGGGAAACGATGATCCGTTCCCAACACGTCGTCCACCGCCCAAGGCGGCAAGGCCAGCACAACCCTGTCGTCCACCCCAAGTGTTTCAATGGCTTGATCGAATGTCAACCGATGCTGACAAATGGCGATCAAGCGCTGGTGAAAGCGGATTTCGGTCCCGCCCTGGCGTAGGCGAGCCAGGATGGGTTCCACCAGGTCGGCGGACAGGCCGCTGGGAAACAGATGGCCCCGCAGCCCCTTTGGTCCGGCCAACACAATCTTGCGCAGCACTCGGGCGAACAGGGTGGCGCAGGCGATCTGGGGCGGGGTGTTCAGCAAGGCCAGGCACAGGGGGTGCCAGAACCGGCGGAAACCGGCGGCGTGGCCCAAGACCTGGAAGACCGTCCGGCCGTCGTCGGGGACAAGTGCCGCCAGTGCTTCGCGCCATCCCACCGGCAACCGGAATGGCGATACCCGCCATCGTTGACCATCTTGCAGGTCCATGAAGTCGATTCGCGGCGGCAAGGGGGACAAGGTGGCACCCACTTGGTGCGCCAACCCCAGGACCGCGCGGTTGATTTCCAGCACCATGTGGCTGCCGTTGTCGACGACCCGATCAAGCTTGGGATCGGCGAAGGACCGGCAGCGGCCGCCGGCATGACCGGCGGCTTCGTGCAAGATCACCCGGTGCCCGGCCTTGGTGGCGGCCCAGGCGGCGGCCAGACCGGCAAGACCGGCGCCCACCACGTGCAGACAGCGTTTCATGCCACCTTGGCCAGGGCGCCGAGCGCCAGGGCCAGCTTGCGCCATTGGCCGACATGCGGCGGCGGTGCCGTCCACGCGTCCCGACGCCGCAGACGTTTCAGCAAGTCGTGGTAGATGGCCATCATGGCCAGGGCCGGCCACAATTTGGCTTGGCCGATCTTGCCCAACTCGATCCTGGCTTGGACGAAGCGTTCCTCGGCCTGTTGTGCGAGCAGCCGGCAGGCCCGCTCCAGACCCGGATGGGTCAGCACCGCCAAAGGGGTCAAAGGCGCACTGATTTCCGCCGCTTGCAGGCAGGATCGCGGCAGGTACAGGCGACCGCGCCGGGCATCCTCGGCGACGTCGCGCAGGATGTTGGTCAGTTGCAGGGCCTCGGCCAGCACCAAGGCGAAGCTGTCGGCGTCGGCGCGGCCCATGACGCGGGTGGCCATCACCCCCACCGTGCCCGCCACTTGGCGGCAATAAAGGCGCAAAGCTTCGTCATCCGGGGCCGTCAATGGTTGGTTGACGTCGGTTTCCATGCCATCCAGCAACAGGGTCAATTCTTCCACCGGCAGGCCGTGGGCCTGGATCGCCGGGGCGATGGCGGTCACCGCCGGGTGCAAGGCGATGCCGGTGTGGCGCCAACTTTCCAGGGCAGCCCGCAAGGTGGTGAGCTTGGCCAGGCGCAGATGGGCCGGCTCGTCCCCGTCGGCGATGTCGTCCAGGGCGCGGCAAAAGCCGTACAGGGCGAACATGGCCTGGCGCTTGGCCTGGGGCAGCAATCGCATGGGCCAGTAAAAGGACGAGGCGCGAGCGCTCATGCCCGGGGCCAAAGTCCCCGGACGATGCCGTTGGCCACCGCCAGGCCGTAGGACAGCGGCGACAACGCCACCCGCCCGGCCAAAGGATCGTGCAGGCGCAACAGGGCGGTCAGGCGGTGGGCCACGTCGATCACCACCGCCGTTTCCAGGGCCAGGCGACGGTCGCGCAGATGGCCAGGCAACGTCTCGGCACCATCCAACAGCATCTCCACCCGATCCAGCATCAAATCCATCACATGGCGCAATCCGGTGCCGCCGTCGCGGCCGGCCAACTGGGCCGGGGCCAAGCCGGACGCCGCCATCCAGTCGGCCGGCAGGTAGACGCGGCCCAGCTTGGTGTAGTCGTCACCGCAATCCTGAAGATGGTTCAACACCTGCAACGCCTCGCACAGCTTGTCAGCCATGGAATGCAGGTGCGTTTCCTCGCCATGCAAGTCCAGCAGGAAGCGCCCCACCGGAGCCGCCGAACAGGCGCAATAGGCCATCAAATCGCCCCAGGAATGGCAAGTGTCGCACAGGACGTCGCGGCGGAACGCCTGCAACAGGGCGGCGGCATGGGCCAACAGGCGGGAGTTGCCGTCCAAGGCGGCATGCAGGGCCAAGGCGGCGGGCTCGCCCGACAAACCGGCCAGGCCACGCTCGAAGGCGTCCAGATGGGTGAGCTTGCGGCCACGGTCCAGATCCGGACTGTCGGCCACGTCGTCGGCCTGGCGGGCGAAGCGATAGAAGGCCATCACCGCCGGACGCTTGTCCTTGGACAGCAGCCACGAGGCAACCGGGAAATTCTCGTCACCCGCGATCTTGCCGGGGGCGGGCAGGGCGTCGGCTGCGGCGCGGGCCATGGGCATCCCCCATTGGTGTTGCTGCGGACAGGGATTATATAGGGGGCCGGCCCCACCCCACCAGGAAAATTCCGCCTTGAGTGACCATCTGGCCCAATTGGGCGAAACCCTGCGCCGCGACGACCATGACCGCTATGTCGCTTCCATGTTCGCCCCCCCTGACCGGCGTGGCGCGTTGTGGGTGCTTTACGCCTTCAACCTGGAACTGGCGCAGATCCGCCCGCAGGTGCGCGAGCCTTTGGCCGGCATGATCCGCCTGCAATGGTGGCGCGACGTCATCGCCGGGGAACGTGCCGGCGAGGCGTCGCGCCATCCGGTGGCCGGGCCGTTGCTGCGCCTGATCGCCGAGCGTCAACTGCCATTGACGGAATTCCTGCGTCTGGTCGAAGCGCGGGAGCGCGACCTGGATGCCATTCCCTTCGCCGACCGCCAAAGTTGGGGCGATTACGGACGCGACAGCGCCGGCGCCTTGGCCGGGCTGGCGTGCCGTATCCTGGGGGCTGAATGCCCAATGGCCGAGGAATTGGGCACCTGTTGGGCCTTGACCGGCCTGTTGCGCTCGCTTCCCTTCCACGTGGCGCAGAACTGGCTGGCCTTGCCCGGCGACGCCCTACGGACGGCGGGGCTTGAACCCGAAACCGTGCTGGCGGCCCAGGCGGACAAGACCAAGCTGGTGGCGGTGGTCAGGGGTTTGGCCGACGAAACCCTGGCCCGTCTCGAGGGTGCCCGACGGACCAAGGTTGACCGCCAGGCTTTGCCCGCCTTGCTGCCGGCGGTGGCGGCGCGGGCCTATCTGCTGCGCATTCTTGCCCTGGGCGGCGACGTTTTCGATTCGCGCAGCTTCCGC
>JAIWOG010000002.1 GCA_020217035.1 Magnetospirillum sp.
CATCAGCCGTCGCGTCGGTTCCTGTAGGTGGTGGGCGGCGATTTCGGCGAAACGTTGAAGGTCGGCATTGGCTTGGGCCAGCTTCTCCTCGGCCCGGCGCCGGGTCAGGGCTTCGTGCGCGACTTCCTTGACGGCGCTGTGACGGCGGATCACGGCGATCACCAGGGCGACGATCAGCACCGTCTGCAAGGCCAGGCCCAGGCCCATCCAAAAGCGCAAGCGGCTTTGGGCGTCCATGGCCTCGGCGGTGCGGCGGGTGACCAGTTCTTCCAGGCGAGTGCGATAGGCCGTCAATTCCTGCTCGGCCACCGCCTTGCCGGTGATGTCGTGGATGATGGACAGCAGAAGCGGGCGCCCCACATTGTCGCGGACCGGGGCGCTGTAGACCTCGACAGTCTTCAACTCGCCGCTGGCCAGACGATGGGGAAAGATGAAGTAATTGCGTTTCTCGGCCTTGGCCTTGCGTCGTTCCGCCCCCACTTCGTCCGGCCCCAGGGTGTTGATGTCCTGGATCTTCATGCCTTTCAACTGGGCCAGCGAATATCCGTAAAAATGCGCCGCCGCGTCGTTGGCGTCGATGATGGCGCCCGATTCCGGTTCGATCAGCAGCATGATCGAATTGTGGTCGTTCAGCGTGTCCGACAGCAAGTTGGTGACGTCGGCCCAGGCCGGGGATTGCAGAAACAGCCATGCCACGATGACGAAAAGCCATTGGAGCCGGTGGTGGGGACGTGGGCTGCTCATGCTGAGGGCAAGCTTTTCATCAAGGACGCTGCGTCGAACCATACCAAAGGTCTTAAGCGAGCGTAACCCGGCACATGATGAATAATCTAGTTTTCACCAGGGGTTGCGTGAAGGTTGGACAGCCAGCGTTCCAGGATCAGCACATGTTCGGCTTCCTCGCCGGCGAAGGTGCGGGCCAGGTGACGGGTTTGGGGGTCGGCGGCGGTGATCGCCACGTGGTTGTAGTATTCCCAACCCCGACGTTCGTTGGCGATGGCGAAGGCCAAGGCCATGTCCACCCCCATGTCCGGGCTGACCCGCGCATGGTCGCCCACTTCCGGCGGTTCCGGGCTGTTCCAGTCGTATTGCCAGGCTTGCAACTGGGGCAGGGGGCCGTGTTTTTCGGCGATACGATGGATTTCGGCGGCGTGCATGCGGGAAAAATCGCACATGCGTCCGAACAAGGCCGCCACTTCGGCGGCGCCGTCGTGCTCCATGTGCAGGGCCAGTTCGCCGTAACGTTCGCCTGCCTGGGATTCCAGCGCCAGGGCATGGGCCAGGAAATGGGCGATTTCGCTCATGCGTTCCCTCCGTTGGGGTCATTGTCAAAGATATGGGGCGCGGCGACGGGGTTGCAAATATGTCTGATGGCGCGACAATAGGGGAACCGGGACGCCGCGACGAGGACTGCAATGGATCACGTGGAATTGTTCGAGCGGCTGGCATTGGCCTTGGCCATCGGGGTGCTGATGGGGGTCGAGCGCGGCTGGGACAAGCGCGAGGATCCCGACGGGCATCGTGCCGCCGGTATCCGCACCTTCGCCTTGATCGGCCTTTTGGGCGGCGTCTGCGGCTGGTTCGCCCAGTCGTTGGGCGGCCTGCCGCTGCTGGGCGGTTTCATCGCCGTTTCCGCCATGGTGGTGTCGAGCTATGTCATGCGGGCCCGAGCGCGGCCGGAAGTGGGGTTCACCACCGAAATCGCCGAGCTGACGGCCTTCGCCCTGGCCGCCCTGGCGGCGCTGGGCGAAGGGCAGGCGGCGGCGGCCGGCGCCGTGGTCGCCACCGCCTTCCTGGGGGCCAAGGCAACCTTGCATGCCTTGATCCGGCGGCTGGAAGTCCTGGAGTTGCGGGCGGTGATCAAGCTGTTGCTGATCTCGGTGGTGCTGCTGCCGGTGCTGCCCAACCAGGGTTACGGCCCGGGCGAGGTGCTCAATCCCTACAAGCTGTGGCTGCTGGTGGTGATGGTGGCCTTCATCTCGTTCCTGGGCTATTTCGCCATCAAGCTGGCGGGGCCGCGCATCGGCAGCTTGTTGACTGGGGTGTTCGGCGGCCTGGCGTCCAGCACCGCGCTCACCGTGTCCTTCGCCCGCATGGGTCGCAACTCGCCGCCCATGCAGGCGGTGCTGGCGGCGGGCGTGGTGGTGGCCAACACCACCATGTATGTGCGTCTTTGGATCATCGTCTTGGTGTTGAACCAGCCCATCGGATGGCGTCTGGCGGTGCCGCTGGGGGCCATGGCCCTGGCCGGCCTGGTGGGATCGTGGGTGTTGTGGCGGGCGCGCGAGGACGAAACCAAGCCCGGCGCCACCACGTTGTCCAATCCCTTCGAACTGGGCATGGCGGTGAAGTTCGCCGTCTTGCTGGCGGTGGTCATGCTGGCCTCGCAAATGCTGCAAAGCTGGGCCGGTTCGGCTGGTCTGTACCTGCTGTCGGCCTTGGCCGGCCTGGCCGATGTCGACGCCATCGCGCTTTCCATGGTGCAGATGGGCGGCCGCGAGGTGGCCTTGACGGTGGCCGCCACCTCCATCACCATCGCCGCCTTCGTCAACACGGGGGTCAAGGTCGCCTTGGTCGGCGGGCTGTGCGGCGGCATCATGGTCCGCCGGGTGGCCTGGGTGATGGCGGCGGTGATCGCCGCCGGCGCCCTGGGCCTGGTGGCTCAGCGCCTGGTGTTTCAGGGGATGTGATGAACGATTTGGAACGGGTCATCGCCGTCTATTGGCGGCAACCGGATGCCGAGGCGGCTGTGGACGCCTTCGTCCGCTCGCCGGCCGGCGAACGCTGGCGGCCCGAGACGGTGCTGTCGGTGCCGGTGTTCCTGGCCCATGTGCTGGATGCCAATCCCCATGCCGCCGCCGGGCTGGTGGACGAAATTCGCGGCGGCGACACCGTCAAGGTCGAGATGGTGGCGCAAGCCTTGAACTACAGCCATCTGCCCGACCGCGTGCGCCTGATGGAGCGTCTGGTGGGCGAGCGGGCGGCAGCCGACATGGAAGCCGAGGGTGCCGAGTTCCAGACTCTGGTTCCCAGCCATCCGGTACATGTGGACATGCTGTGGATGTCTTATTTCGCCACCGCCGACGTCGTTTATCTGGACCGGATCGTCGGCTTGTTGGCGGGCTGGCTGCCCGAGCCGCGCTTGCAGGATCTGGTGGGCCGGGCCGCTGCCGAACCCATGGTGCGGGAACAGGCCATGGCCGGCCTGCTGGCCAAGGCGGCCGAGGTGACGCTGGCAGCGCATATCCACGATTGTCCGCCGGTGGTGGCGGCGCTGACCCGCCAGGCCCAGACCCAAGACGGACTGGCGGCGGCCATGTCCGCCCGCCTGCTGGCCCGGCTTCAGCCGTCCTGAGTTCCGCTGGGCGGTGGCGACCGGTTCTGGCGGCTTTCCAACTCGATCAGGTGCAGGCGCTTGCGCTCGGCCAGTTTATCCGCCTCTGATTGCGAATCCGGGGTTTCCGCCAGGGCTCGCAGCACCTGGATCAGGGTCAGCATGGAATATTCGGTGTCCAGCGCGATTTCCAGCACTTGCCAGGGACCGATCTCCAACCCTTCCGCCGGCATGGGCGGCATGGGCGGCACCTCGTGGTCGGCCTTGGACGCGCTGCCGGAATAGGTCCGCGCCCGCCGCCGCGCCGCCGCCGCCAGCGAGTGAAGCGTGGCGGCCGAATCCTTGTCGTGGATCAACTGGGCGGCGCCGGCCAATTGGTCATAACGCCGTGCCGCCGCTTCTTCCATGCGACGGACATAGTCGTGCACAACCTCGATGCTGTCGATGGTCCCGGTGACGGCGATCACGGTAAACGGCTTCTCCCTTCCCCCAAGGCCCTCCTTTCTAGCTGTCCAGTGGCCTTGGCGCAATTATGGCATGCGTCGGATGTGGTTGCCGAATTGCTGAATGTCGTTGTCAATGGGGGGGATGAATGGCTATACGCTTGGTCAAGACTTGCCGTTCCGCAAGGGGGGAAGCCCGGATGCTTCCTGGAATGGCCGACGGGGGTAACGAGGAGAGGAAGATATGTCGCTGAAGATCACCGAAGATTGCACCAGCTGCGACGCCTGCGTGTCGGTCTGCCCGAACACCGCCATTTCCGCCGGCGACGTCATCTATGTGATTGACGAGGACCGCTGCACCGAATGCGTCGGCGCCGAGGACACCCCCCAGTGCCAACTGGTGTGCCCGGCCGATTGCATCGTCATCGGCACCGAGGAGACCCCGGAACAGTTGCAGGCCAAGTACGAAGCTCTGCACTGAGTTCCGCCAGCCGGAATGTAAAAACCCGGTGCCTTGCGGCACCGGGTTTTTTTATTGGAAGGAGGGAGTCCGGCCCCCCGTGACTCCCTCCTGTTCCCGCTCCCAAAGGGGTGTTGACGTTGGGGCGGGAACCTGTGCGTCTCAGGCGGCCCAGCGCTTTCGCGCCCCACCGAAATCGTCCTGGTCGGTGCCGCGCAGATGCGACACCAAGTAGCAGACCAAGTTCAGCATCAGGGCGCCGGCGACATCCTCGCCCTTGGCGAACAACAATCGCAAATGCGCCAGCACCGACAGCAGATGGTCGTGTTCGGCCTTGTGTTCGGCCTGGTTGTCGGAATGCAGAAGCCGCAGGAAGGATTCCTCGTCGGCGAATTGCTGGATGAGGTGACGTTCCAGCAGCGGCAGCAGGCCGGCCACCTCGCCGTCGCGGTGGGCGCGGCTGGTGGCGCGGTTCAACCGGTTGATGGCGTCGACGAGCAAGGCATGGCCGTCATCGACGACCCGGTATCCCAGGGTGTAGTCGTCGTTGCATGTCACCAACATTGTCTTCACCTTGATCCCACGAGTTCCCGTCCCCGAACTGGGCGGAGAATGGCCGAGAACAAAGACCTCGCCAATCAGGTGAGAACCTTAATCAGGTGAAAAATATCTGGATACTTCGCCAGATCCTCAGGTGGATGCCTGACATACAAAAGAAAAGAGGGGCTTCTTCCGCCCCTCTTTGTCTTTGAATGATCACACCACGCGGAAGTTTTTGAACTGCCACGGATCGTCTTCGTCGATGTCTTCGGGGAACAATCCGCCGCGCTGTTGCAACGGTGTCCACTCCGAATACACACCCACCACCTTGCCCAAATAAGGCATGGCCACTTCCAGGCAGCGGTGGAAATCCATCTCGTCGGGCTCGACCACGCCGCGTTCGGGGTTTTCCAGGGCCCACACCATGCCGGCCAGGATGGTGGCGGTGACTTGCAGGCTGGTGGCGTTGTTGTGCGGGCACAATTCGCGGGCCTCGGCGATGGACAATTGCGAACCGTACCAATAAGCGCCCTTGGCGTGGCCCATCAGCAGCACGCCCAACTCGTCGGTGCCGCTGGTGATCTCGTCCATCATCAGGCGTTGGCGGCTTTGTTGCTGCCAATTCTTGCCGGCCAGTTCATGCACCGACAGCACCGCGTCGTCGCAGGGGTGATAGGCGTAATGCACGGTGGGGCGGTAGCGCACCGTGTCGCCGTCCTTGACGGTGAAGTAATCGGCGATGGAGATGGATTCGCTGTGGGTGATCAGGAAACCGTGGAACGCCCCTTCGTTGGGGGTCCAGGTCCGCACCTTGGTGGAGGCGCCGGGCCGCATCAGATAGATGGCGCAATCGCTGCCGAATTGATGGCGGCGGCCGTCGGCGGGAAAATGGCGTTCATGGCTGCCCCAGCCCAGTTCGGCCGGCTGGCAGCCTTCGCCGACGAAGCCGTCGATGGACCAGGTGTTGACGAACTCGTCCACCTGCTTGGGCTTCGTGGCCGCCACCTGGGTGTCACGCTCGGCCACATGGATGGTCTTCACGCCCAGCTTTTCCGCCAGTGCGGCCCAGCCACGGCGATCGGTGGGCGGCGCGGTGTCGATTCCGGTGTCGCGGGCTATGTCCAGCAGGGCCTTCTTGGTGAAAAAGCTCACCAGGCCGGGATTGGCGCCGCAGGTCATGATGGCGGTGGGGCGCTTGCCGGCCGCCTTCAACTTCATGGCCTGTTCGCGCAGGGCGTAATTGGACCGTTCCGACGGCGACAGATTGGGGTCGGTGTAGCCGCCGGCCCAGGGCTCGATGCAGGTGTCCAGATAGAAGGCGCCCAGTTCCCAGGCCAGTTCCACCAGGGCCACCGACGACACGTCCACCGAGACGTTGAGCAGGAAGTCGCCCTTCTTCAGCAGCGGCGTCAGGATGTCCCGGTAATTGTCAGGATTAAGCGGATCGATGACGAACTTGACGCCGTATTTCCTGGCGACGTCGTGTCCCCGTTCTTCGGCGGTGATGATGGTCACCCGCGACGCGTCAAGGTTGAAGTGGCGCAACAGCAACGGCAAGACGCCGGGGCCCAGGCTGCCAAATCCGATGATGACGACGTTGCCGCCAAATGAAACAAGGGTGCTCATAATTCAATACCTCCCCGGTCTGTGGGTCGCGGCGCCGCCCGGCTCCCACGAGCGGCTGCGGGTTCAAGCGGCCTGGGCGAAATGCGTCAGGCCAGGGGTGGACAGCATGGGCGGGTCGTCCACTTCCACCGCCATGACGCGGTCGAAGCCGTTGAACCCGGTGCGCAGGCAAGCGCCATAGGCGCCCAACTGTCCGATTTCGATCCAGTCGCCCTCGCGGGAATCGGCTGGCAGCAGGAAGGGACCTTCCATGCGATCGGCTGAATCGCAGGTCGGCCCGAAAAAGGCGAAAGGCACCAATGGCGCGGCCGAGGCGCCGCCGGCGCGGATCAGCCGGCAAGGAAAGCGGAAGGCGGGAACCCCCGCATCCGACAATCCGCCATAGACGCCGTCATTGATGAACAGGTGGTCGCCACGCCGGCCATCGACGCGCACCACCAGCGACTGCGCCCCGGCCACCAGGGCGCGGCCGGGCTCGCACCACAATTGGGTGGTGGCGGGCAGGTTCAGGCGGGCGAAACCGTTTGCGATCGCGGCGAAGAAATCGCCCAAGGGCGGCGGCGTCACGTCGGGATAGCTGACCGGAAAACCACCGCCGACATCGACGATGTCCACCGGGCGGCCGAAATCGGCCAGTACACGTCCGGACAGGTCCAAGGCGCGGGTCCAGGCGGCGGGATCGCAGCATTGGCTGCCCACGTGGAAACTGATGCCGATTCGGGCGGCCACGGCGGACGCCATGCGCAGCAGCGACACCGCTTCATCGTGGCCGGCGCCGAACTTGCCGGACAAGTCGTAGCGGGCGCCGCCCTTGGGCAGGGCCAGACGCACCACGATACCCAAGGCGCCGGGGCGGTGGCGGGTTTCCTCGATCACCTTGCCCAACTCGGCGGCGCTGTCGACCACGAAATCGCGCACGTGGTGGCGTTCCCAGGCTTCGCGGATGGCCGAGCGGGCCTTGATCGGGTGCATGAAGTGAATCTGGGCGCGGGGCAGGGTGCGGCGCACCAGTTCAACCTCGCCGGCCGAGGCGCAGTCGAAATGGCGGATGCCACCGTCCCACAGGCCGCGCAGCACGGCCGGGTCGGGGTTGCACTTCACCGCGTAAAGGGCGGTGCCGGGAAAGCCGCTGACGAAAGCATGGGCGGAATCGTGCAACACCGCCGGCCGCAGGCAGAACAGCGGCAGGTCGGGGCGACGGCTTTCCACCACCTCGTCCACCAGACGGATCCGGCGCGATTGCAAGTGGGGGCGGGCGCGAGGCGCCAGGAATTGGGAACGGATGTGGGTCATAACGCAATCCTCCACGCGACAAGGCGGGAAAACGGCTTCTCACGTCGGAATGACGATCATTCCAACGTGCGGCGGCGGTACGTTACGGCAATGCGTATCGAGGCGCCCTGCGCCCCGGCATTGCCGTCACATACTGGAATTGCGTTTAGGAAACCGAGGCATTCCGCAGGCCGGAACAACCATGTCCACCTCCCTTAAGGGGCTGCCGGCCCACTGATGACCGACTCTCCGCCGAAAAGGACGCGTCCGTCGTTGCTAGCCCATCAACAAGGGCCGTGTGCACGTGCGTCATGCGTCTCGGGACAGCTTATACCGGCAAGGTCTGTGTCATTCAAGTGACAATTGACAAATAGTGCCAAGCCACTGTCGCCGCCGCCAGGGCGGTGATCTCGGAAACGTCGCAGGCGGGCAGCACCTCGACCACGTCCATGCCGCGCCAATCCAGGCCGCCCAGGCGCTTCAGGATGGCCATGGCCTGCCAGGTCGCCAACCCGCCCACTTCCGGGGTTCCGGTGCCCGGCGCGAAGGCGGGGTCCAGGGCGTCGATGTCGAAGGACAAATAGGCCGGCTGGTCGCCGACCACCCGGCGGATGGAGTCGGACACCATTTGGGGATTGGACATATGCACGTCTTCGGCCGTGACCACGGTGATGCCCTGATCGATGCCCCATTGCCAGATGTCGCGCGATACCGGCGAGCGGATGCCGATCTGCACCATGCGCTTGGGATCGACCAAGCCTTCGGTGATGGCGTGATAGAATACCGATCCATGGGCGATCACCGCGCCGAAATTGTCGGGCCAGGTGTCAACATGGGCGTCGAAATGCACCAGGGCCAGGGGCTGTCCCACCTTCTTGCGCAACGCCCGCAACAGCGGCAAGGCGATGGTGTGGTCGCCGCCCAGCGCGATCAGGTGCGAACAATCGGCGGCCTGGCGTTCGATCAGTTCCATGCTGGCGGCGATGTCGCCCAAGGCCAGGGCGAAATTACCGATGTCGGCGATGCCGGCCTGGGCCGGATCACGCCAGGTGGCGGGGTTGTCGCCGTCCACCAGCATGCGGCTGGCGGCGCGGATGGCGGCCGGTCCCTGGCGGGCGCCGGCGCGGTTGGTGACGCCCAGGTCGAAGGGAATTCCGGCGATCTGGAAGCGGCTGTCCACATCGGTGCAAGGGGTGCCCAGGAAGGTGGGGGGCAGGGCGAAGGTGGGGGTGGTGGCCATGGCGTTCCGAATGCAGACGGTTTCGTCCTCATCTTAGGGCGGGCGCTGTCCAATGCAAATGAAGCTTGCATGGTCCGGCCGGGCCGGGCAATGCTGTGGAACCTTGTCCAGGCGGGACCCGGCTTGATCATGGTCAAACCCATGGTGGTCAGGCGTCCGTACTCTGGACCGGTGGAGGAGTATGAATTGACCCCCTGGCGCAACCAGATTCTTGGACGGTTCAGAAGGTGCGGCTGGTTCCGCGACCTGACCGTGCTGTTGGCCTTGCTGGGTTTCGTGTTCACCGCCACCACGCCCGGCTTGGCGCTGGTCACCGAATCCGGCTCGCGCCTCGGCGTGACCGGCTCCTTGGGCGTCTATATCTGTCACGTCAAGGGCGGCACCCAACTGGTTCTGCCGCCCGGCGAGCAAGCTTCCGAAACCGACGAGGGTTGCTGCCTGATCTGTCAGGCGGCGCAACTGGCCCACGGCGCCGTACCGCCCCAGCACTTCACTCTCCCCACCGAGAGCGCGGTCCGGGCTGTGGTGGCCGTTCGCGCCCAATCGTTCGTCGGCGGCGAAGACTTCCGCCCGGCCCAGGCGCGCGCACCGCCGGCGGCCTGACTTTCCCCGCTTTTATCCCAAACACACCAAGTCTTTCCGTTGAACGGCCCCGTTTGCCGTCGCGCCCCCTTTGCATCAACAAGAAGGATCGTATCATGAAGAAGTTGCTGCTGGCCGCCACCGCCATGGCTTTCGCCTTTCCCGTCTTGGCCGCCGACTTGGAGGCGACTGGCGCCTTCATCCGCGCCTCTCCCAAGGTGGCCAACGCCGGAGCCGGCTTCGTCACCATCAAGAATTCCGGCAAGCAGGATGACAAGCTGGTGGCCGCCAGCGCCAATGTTTCCAAGACCGTGGAACTGCACACCCACATCAAGGACGGCGAGATCATGCGCATGCGCCAGGTGGAATCCATCGCCGTGCCGGCCGGCGGCGCCGCCGAATTGAAGCCGGGCGGCGACCACATCATGTTCATCGACCTGAAGGGACCCATGAAGGAAGGCGACAAGGTGGACGTCACCTTGAAGTTCGAGAAGGCCGGCGAA